>NZ_JAUBQD010000127.1:0-5017 GCF_036701085.1 Microcoleus sp. Pol7_A1 | reverse complement strand
GTAACATTCTACGAATTACTAACAGGAAAGTTACCGTTCCAAACAGACGATCCAATGGATTTGGTACACTGCCACCTCGCCAAACAACCACTGGCAGCCTCAATTATCAACCAGAACGTTCCATTGGTGCTGTCTGAGATTGTCAGCAAACTGATGGCGAAGAATGCTGAAGAGCGCTATCAAAGCGCCCTAGGACTCAAGTTTGATTTGGAAACTTGTTTGCACGAGTGGCAAGAGACAGGGGCGCTGGCTAACTTTACAATAGGGGAGCGAGATTTGTGCGATCGCTTTACTATCCCCGAAAAATTATACGGTAGAGAAAGCGAAGTATTCTCGCTGCTGGAAGCATTTGACTGCGTGAGTGCAGGCAGCACTGAAATGATGCTCGTTGCAGGTTTCTCCGGCATTGGCAAAACCGCCGTCGTCAACGAAGTTCACAAACCAATTGTGAGACAGCGAGGCTACTTTATTAAAGGCAAATTCGACCAATTCCAACGCACCCTTCCCTTTAGTGCATTTGTCCAAGCTTTTCGCGATTTAATGGCGCAACTGCTATCGGAAACAGATGCTAAAGTTGAACAATGGAAGTTAGAAATATTGGCAGCTTTGGGCGATAGCGCTGGGGCGATAGTTGAAGTCATTCCCGAACTCGCCCGTATTATCGGGCCGCAACCGCCAGTCCCAGAACTTTCGGGCAGTGCCGCTCAAAATCGCTTCAATTTGTTGTTGGGAAAATTCCTGCAATTATTCACAACAAAAGAACATCCTTTAGTGATATTCTTGGACGACTTGCAATGGGCAGACTCAGCATCGTTAAAATTAATTCAACTGCTGATGACTGCTAAGGAGTACCGCTATCTCTTATTAATTGGAGCTTATCGGGATAACGAAGTATTTTCAGCGCATCCATTGATGCTGACTTTAGCAGAGATTCAAAAAACTGAAGCAAAGGTGAATACTATTACCTTAGAGACCCTCGCTCGCTCGGACGTAAATAGTTTAGTTGCCGATACTATAGCTTGTTCTACAGCCTTGGCTCTGCCTTTGACCGAACTCGTTTATCAGAAAACCTTAGGCAATCCATTTTTTAGCACACAATTCCTCAAATCTTTGCATGAAGATGGGCTAATTGAATTTAATTGTGAAGCTCGGTATTGGCAGTGCGATATTTCTAGAGTGCGCACCTTGGCACTAACGGATGATGTAGTAGAATTCATGGCACTTCAGTTGCGAAAGTTGCCACTTCAAACACAGTCAGTTTTAAAGTTAGCTGCTTGTATTGGCAATCAGTTCGATTTGGCGACCTTAGCAATTGTTGATGAAAATTCGCCAGTAGAAACCGCATCCGCTTTATGGAAGGCACTGCAAGACGGGCTAATTTTACCCATTAGCGAAGTTTATAAGTTTTATCAAGCAGAGGGGAATAGCAAGTCGGTAATCGGTAATGGTCAGGAATCTGACCAATTACCAATTACCCATGACCAATTACCCAAATATAAGTTTTTACACGATCGCGTCCAACAAGCAGCCTATTCCCTGATTCCGCAAGACCAAAAGCGCTCTACTCACTTAAAAATCGGCCAACTGCTGTTAAAAAATACGCCAGAAGCCGATCGAGAAGAAAGAATCTTTGATATTGTCAACCACTTAAATGTGGGAGTTGAGCTAATTACGCAGGAGGCAGAACGCGAGCAATTAGCACGGTTGAATCTGGTTGCTGGAAAGAAAGCCAAAGCTGCTACGGCCTATTCTGCTGCGGTTGAATATTTCAAGGTTGGTAGGGTATTACTGACAGAAAATAGTTGGAAGAACCAATACGAACTAACATTAGCGCTGTCTACAAAAGCAGCAGAAGCGGCATATCTAAGCGGTGATTTTGAGCAGATGGAAAAATTAGCATCAGTCGTGGACAACTGCGCCAAAACGCTACTGGGCAAAGTAAAAGTGTACGAAGTCCAAATTCAAGCTTATATAGCTCAGAACAAGTTACTAGAAGCAGTTAATACAACGCTACAAGTCTTAAAGCTGTTGGGAGTAGAATTTCCTTCTAAAGTGAACCTGTCAGATATTGAGCAGGCACTAGGGGAAACTGCGTCAATTTTGAACGGGAAGCGAATAGAGGATTTAATTGACCTGCCTCAAATGAGCGATCTCTATAAACTAGCAGCCATAAGACTTTTATCAAGTATCTTTGCTGCTGCATACATTGCTGCGCCAGAACTGGTGCCTTTGACGGTGTGCAAACAAGTAGATTTATCTGTCCAATATGGTAATGCTTCGGTGTCTCCGTTTGCTTATGCAAATTATGGTCTTCTGCTTTGCGGAGTTGTGGGAGATATTGATTCGGGTTATCAGTTCGGTCAATTGGCTTTAAATCTATTGTCGAAGTTGAATGCTCAAGAAATCAAAGCCAAGACAGTCGTTATGGTAAATATATTTATCCGACCTTGGAAAGAGCATCTGAGAGAAACCTTAGAACCTCTGGTATCAGCTTACTCTACCGGAATGGAGACAGGAGATTTACAATATGCTGCCTTTGGTCTAATGCTGTACTCCTATTTTGCTTACTTTAGCGGCAAAGAACTGACTGTCCTTGAAATAGAGATGGCAATCAACAGAAATGCTATTCATAAAAGTATGCAAGAAACAGCGCTTCATTATCACGAAATCTATTGGCAGGCTGTCTTAAATCTCCTCGAAAAGACTGGAAATAAGTGCTGCTTAAAGGGTGAAGCATGCGATGAGCTGATCAGGTTGCCACTGCTCCAGCAAGCAAACGACAAAACGGGACTTTACTACATATATTGGAACAAACTTTTACTTAGTTACTGGTTTGAAAATAACTCAGAAGCGATTGAGAATATTGCTTTAGCAGAAAAGTATTTGGACGCAGTGGTAGGATTGCCTCTTATTCCTCTATTCCATTTTTACGATTCTCTAGTCAGGTTGGCGGTGTACTCGGATACTCCAGATTCAGAGCAACAGGAAATTCTCGACAGAGTAAGAGCTAATCAAGAAAAAATGCAAAACTGGGCACATCATGCCCCCATGAATCATCTGCATAAATTCTATCTAGTGGAAGCAGAACGGCATCGGGTTTTAAACCAAAAAGTAGAGGCGATCGAGATGTACGACAAAGCGATCGCCCTCGCCCAAGAAAACGAGTACATCAACGAAGAAGCACTAGCTCACGAACTTGCCGCCAAATTTTACTTAGAATGGGGGAAAGAAAAACTTGCACAACCCTATCTAATCGATGCCTACTATGCCTACGCTCGTTGGGGAGCAAAAGCAAAGATTGACCATTTAGAACAGCGCTATCCCCAATTGCTTGCTCCGATCCTGCAACAGGAGCGAACTCGCCAATATCCCAGCGAAACAATTCACACCTCCACCAATAGTGAATCATCCCTATCTAACACGAATAGAACACTTGTCGGTAGCACCAGCAGTTGGGGGTTAGTAGATTTGCCAACAGTTATCAAAGCTTCTCAAGCTCTATCTAGCGAAATAGAACTAGAGCAATTGCTCACTACCCTCATGCAAGTGGTGGTGAAGAATGCCGGAGCACAAACCGGAGCATTAATTTTGATGGAAGAGGGAAACTGGAGGATAAACGTCCACTGCACCAACCGTCAAGACTGCCTTCTGCAATCAATTCCGGTTGAGGAGAGCGAAGTAATTCCTTTAACCCTGATCAACTACGTCAAACGTACAAAAGAAACCCTAGTTTTTGATGATGCTAGCAATCAACCAAGATTTGCATCTGACCCCTACATGATCCAACAGCAACCTCACAGCCTGCTTTGCACTCCGATCGGCGAGCGAGGCAAAATGATGGGGATTTTGTATTTAGAAAATAATTTAGCAACAGGGGTATTCACGGGCGATCGCGTCGCGATCCTCAACATCCTGTGTTCGCAAGCAGCAATTTCCTTACAGAACGCCCGACTGTATCAGCAATCCCAGGAGTATGCGCAAAAACTAGAGTTTTATCTCAACGATCTCAAACAGATGCAACTGCAACTGGTACAAAATGAGAAGATGTCTGCTCTCGGCAATCTCGTGGCAGGGGTGGCTCACGAAATTAACAATCCTGTAGGCTTTATTGCCGGCAACCTTGAACCAGCCCAAGATTATATCAAAGACCTATTTGGGCTGATTGACCTGTATCAGAAAAAGCTACCCCATCCCGATGCTGAAATTGTATCCGAAATAGAAGCAATCGATTTAGAATATGTGAGGCAAGACTTGCCCAAGTTAATTGATTCAATGAATCTGGGAGTCGAACGGATTCGCAGTATTAGCACCAGCCTGCGAACCTTTTCGAGAGCTGACCGAGATTATAAAGTTCCTTTTAATATTCACGAAGGAATCGATAGTACCATTCTGATTCTCAAACACCGTTTGAAAGGAAATGATGACCGTCCAGAAATTGAAGTTGTCAAACAATACGGGAACCTGCCAGCAGTTGATTGCTTCCCCGGGCAGCTCAATCAAGTGTTCATGAATATCTTGGCAAACGCGATTGATGCGTTAGAATCATCGAACCAGGGACGCAGTTTTGCCGAGATTAAAGCCAAGCCGAATAGCATCACGATTAGTAGCACACAAAAAAAGAATCAGGAGTGGGTAACAATTGGCATTTCTGACAATGGCATTGGGATGAATCAAGAGGTAAAAAAGCGCATTTTTGACCACTTATTTACCACCAAGATAGTCGGTAAAGGAACGGGATTGGGATTGGCGATCGCCCGCCAGATTGTAGTAGAAAAACATGGAGGCGAGCTGGAGGTAAACTCTGTACTCCATCAAGGAACTGAATTTGTAATTTTGTTGCCGGTGAAAGGGTGAGGTCGAAGTGCTATCACCCTTCAACCTCGCAGATCGAAGTCCAGATTAACTGTTAAAAATCAATATTGAAGATTAGGATAGCCCACAATGAATGCCACTGTAAATTTGATCGATACCATTCCCGGCTACCGTCTGACGGAGCAACTGTACAGCGGTTCCAGAA
>NZ_JAUBQD010000012.1:0-125978 GCF_036701085.1 Microcoleus sp. Pol7_A1 | reverse complement strand
AAATACGTCAATATACTTACACAGAAAAAATCATTTAGGATTGAGCTAGATAGAGAAAATCATTTAGGATTGCTATATCGGGTATTAGTGACTTCCCTTAATGCCCAGGCTGCAAAAATTAGGTATAATTGGTGAGTGCGTATTTTGATAGAAGTAAAAAAAAAATACCACTGTAGGCAAGCTCCAAACCCCGATAGTGATGAGTCATTCCAAATCTCAAATCTCAAATTTTATGAGCTACATCGAGATCTTGGCGGTCAAATAAAATATTAGAATAAACTGGCCACTTGTTCTGATTAGTAAAATAGCTAAATGAATAAGGTATTAGGGCATAATGTTGTGAAAGATGGAACAGGGTATGGAACTAAATTTACAGAAATTTTATAGGGCCTGCAATCCCAGCTACACCCTGGCAGTAGCAAATCAAAAAGACCGACAATACTATATCGATTTCTCATCAGTGCGGGGCGGCACAATCGTAGAACAATTGGAGCGCACCATCAGCCGTCTGTCCCCCGATGCACCTACCTGTCAATTATTCACTGGTCACATCGGCTCTGGTAAATCAACAGAATTGCTGCGGCTGCAAGCAGAATTGCAGCAACAAGGATTTCATGTTGTTTACTTTGAGTCGAGTAAAGACTTAGACATGGCAGATGTAGATATCACTGACATTTTGTTGAGCGTTGCTCGTCAGGTGAGCGAAAGCATCGAGAAAATGAAAATCAAGCTGCAACCGACGGGTTTTAAAGCTTTGCTCAAAGGGGTTGCTGAGGTTTTTCAAACTCAAATAGATTTGAGGGCTGAAGCTAATGTCCCTGGTTTTGGGGAAATAAATGCCAGCACGGAGGGAGAATTTTCTCTGGCGTTGGGAATTGGCAAAATTACTGCTAAAGCGAAAGATGCTCCGAATCTGCGATCGGAGTTGAGGCAATATTTGGAGCCGCGAACAAACGTAATTTTAGATGCACTGAATAAGGAGTTGCTGGAGCCGGCTAATCAAGAACTCAAACGCCAAGGGAAACAAGGACTTGTAGTAATTATCGACAATCTCGATCGCATACACCTGTGCGCGAAACCGACGGGGCGGCTTCAGCCGGAATACCTGTTTGTCGATCGCGGCGAACAGTTGGCCAGACTAAATTGCCACGTCGTGTATACAATTCCTTTGGTGCTGATTTTCTCTAACGATTTGGGCCAGTTGACCAATCGGTTTGGGGTTGATCCGAAGGTTTTGCCGATGGTGCCGGTGCAGTTGAGCGACGGTTCTGAGTGTTCTGAGGGTGTGGAATTGCTGCGGCAGATGGTTCTGGCGCGGGCTTTTCCGACGGTGCAGCCTTCGCAGCGCTATGCTTTGGTTGGCAAAGTTTTCGATTCTGCGGAAACTCTCGATCGCCTGTGTCGAGTCAGCGGCGGTCATGTCCGCAATTTGCTGCAACTGCTGTATAGCTGTCTGCAGAAACAAGACCCTCCTCTGTCGCGGGAAACTTTGGAAAATGTGATCGTCCAGCGCCGCCACCAGCTTACTTTGGCGATCGAACCGGATGAGTGGCAATTGCTGCGCCAAGTATCCGCTAGCAAAACTGTGAGTGGGGAAACTAAATATCAAATCTTGCTGCGCAGTCTCTGGGTGTTTGAATACCGTTACGGCGAGGATTACTGGTTTGATGTCAATCCGATTTTGGCTGACGCCAAAGAGTTTCGGCACACAGTTGATAGTGGAGAGTTGACAGTTAACAGTTGACGGTTTACAGTCACTCGGCGAGGCAAATCGCTTCTGAACCAACGAAGTTCACTCCTAGCTGACTAAAGAATAAGAGTCCAACTGTAGCAGGATCTGCTATGAAAACTAACAAAACTCAACCGTTAACAGTCAACTAACAAAAATGATTAAAGGCACTACTAAACTGTTGGGAGTAATTGGTCATCCCGTGGAACATTCTCTGTCGCCGGCGATGCACAATGCTGCTATTTCCCACTTGGGAGTCGATTTTGTTTACCTGCCATTTCCGGTAAAACCAGGGGATTTAAAAGCTGCTCTTGTAGGATTTGCGGCGATCGGCGTTCGGGGATTTAGCATCACGATTCCGCACAAACAAGCAATCTTACCGCTGCTGTCGGAAGTTTCCCCGATCGCCCGAGCGATCGGCGCAGTCAATACCGTATACCTGACTGACAAAGGTTGGTGCGGTACAAATACTGACGTTGAAGGCTTTCTCGCGCCGCTGCAAACCCCCCCAACCCCCCCTTACCAAGGGGGGGCTAAAAACGCGACCTCTCCCTTAGAAACGGGCAATACGGCGGTCGAATCAGATTCGCCTTCCCACGAAACATGGGCTGTTGAATCCTGTCCCCCCCCTTACCAAGGGGGGGCTAGGGGGGGTTCCGATTGGAGTCAGAAGGTAGCGGTAATTTTGGGGAATGGCGGGGCGGCGAGAGCTGTTGTGGCTGGATGCGCTCAATTGGGATGTGCAGAGATTCACGTTGTCGGCCGCAGCGAACAAAATTTAGCGGAATTTCAGCAGAGTTGGGTCAATTCTCCGATGCCAGTGCAGAATTTGCAGGTTCATACTTGGGATAATTTGTCAATGTTAATCTCGCAGGCAGATTTGCTGGTGAACACGACACCTGTGGGGATGTATCCGCAGGGGGAAAAGTCGCCGGTTGCGGATGCTGCGATCGATCGAATTTCAGCAGGTGCGATCGTCTACGATTTAATTTACACCCCTAATCCTACGCAGTTTCTCAAAGATGCGCAGCTTCGGGGAGCGCGAGCTATTGACGGACTCGAAATGCTAGTTCAACAAGGAGCAGCCGCGTTAAAAATTTGGCTGGATAGAGAATCCGTCCCAGTCGATGTGATGCGCCTCGCCTTGCAGAAGCATTTAGGCTTAAGCTAAGTAGCAATTTACAACTGAATTCGCGCTAAGCTGAGAATTAAAATATACTTGCGCTGCCATTTATGAAATTTCGAGCTATCAGCCTTTTTTTTGCTACTTGCCTGATCGGAATTTTTAGTTTGGTATTCACTCCACCTGCTTGGGCTCTGACGCAGATTAAACTTTCCGACCTTTCTTATCGCGAATGTCCGGCAGAAATGGCAGAAGGAACAGTCACCAGCGGCAGTTCTATGGAAGCTAACTGCTTTTTGATTACTGGGAAAGCTGAAAATAGCACCGGCAAACCAGTTGTCAATGCCGATATTTTCGGCCGAATTTATGATGCCGACGACAATCCGGTGATGCAAAACCGGACTCGCTTGGGGTCTATAGAAGAAGTTCCTCCCGGAGTTAGCGATTTTCAGCTCAGAATTTCGGTTGCCACCAATCAACGAACACCTTTGAAGCTCAAGCAATTTAAAGCTACAGGTTTTACTGGCGTGGTTCGCCGCTAAGGAAACTCTTTGAGATTTTAGATTGCTAATTTGAGATTTTGGGTTGGCTGTTGACAAACCGCGATGCAGTTTTAGATTTGAAATTGGAGATTTTAGATTGTTGAGTGGCTGGCAATTTCTCATTTCTAATGTATGAGTAACTCCCCAGCTTTTCAACCGGGGAGTTCATGTCACAATCTCAAATCTAAAATTTAGTTGCCGGCAGCTATATCTGCCAAACAATTTAGGCTAGATGCTTAAAAGCTTAAGCTTTTCCCACTACAATGATGTTTGCAAGCTGGTCAAAAGACCGATCAAGAATTCCGAGCCGAACTGAAGTACAAAAAACGCAATCAGCGGCGAAAAGTCAATCCCTCCTAAGGGGGGGATAATCGATCGGAATAGATTGAGGTAAGGGTCTGTTAACTGACTCAAAATTGAAAACGGGGGGTCGTACCAATTGATATTGGGGAACCAGCTTAACAGCACCCGAAAAATCATCAGGACTAGATAGATTTGCAGAAATGTCGCTAGCGTGGTTGCCAAAAGGCCTATTGAAGAACTCATAAATTTTGCTTGTAGTTTTGAGTAAAGTTTACAGACACTTTAACTGTGAGTTTAGCATAGCTGGGGGAGTGGGGGGGAGTGGGAGTGGGGGGATAGGGGGAGAGGGGGAGCGTTTTTGTTGTTCCTTGTTGCTTCTGTCTCCCGCTTTTAGCTGGAAAGATGAAGAGAGAAATGTGCGACAGTTTGCCGATCGCCCGCATCGATCTGCCAGACTAATCTAAAATTTTAAATGGATTCAGGAGTCTTGGGCGATCGAACCCTCGCTGTTGTGGGCCTGCGAGTTCCCGTTTACGTCGCCGAGTTGCAACCGCACGTCATCTATTGCCTGATTTAGCTGAGCAATTTTATCTTCTAAGCTCAGCCTTGCTACTTCCATGCTGTCGGCTTCGAGTTGACTGGCTTTCCTCTGGCGGATCTTTCTTGTCTTTGCTTCTGAAGGTTCACTCAGCAAAGTTTCAGCAGCGCGCCGCGACAGCACCGTGCCCAAAACTGCACCTACCAAGCCGCCAACGGCAGCTCCGGCAATAAATCCCCCTGTAAAACCCTCTCGATTGCTCATGGCTCAACTCAACTGCGCGATATTTCCTTGATTTGTTTATTTTGACACTCTCCCGGTGAGAAACCGGCAGACGATCGTTCGATTTTAGATTTTATACTTTTGATTAAAAAATTGAGATGCCGATCGGGAAAATGAGCGGGAGGACAAAAGCCCAAAGGGGCATCAAGCCGGTTATTTGTCAGGTAAGGCGAGAATTCCGACTTCAGAGTTAAAGCGGATCATTTCCAAAGATCGATCGCCATAAAGATCTTCAATGTGTTCCAAGCAGCAGTCGATCGCGAAATCGTTCAATTCAGCCGGCTCAACGCCGTACATTTCCTCAAACACCTCTGAGTCTACCCGACAAAAGCGCGGTCGATCGGCATAAATTCCGCATTCTCTGGTCGCTTTGTCAAAATTGATACACCAACCGTCGTCTCCAACTAAGCTCAAATAGAGCGCTAATTCGTCTTCAGATAAATACTCGTCTAAGTCAGGGCGCTCTGTTGGGTCGAGGTAACAACAAGCACCGCACTGCTTTACGCAACGCCAAGTAGCCATAGTTCTATTTTAGATTTTAGATTTTAGATTTTAGATTTTAGATTCGGAGGATTATGTGGAAAATGCCAAACTTTAGGAGATTGGGGCTCTTCAAGTATATCAATTGCCAGCGCCGGAGGCGGCTATCCCGAAGGGGCGGTGCGATTTGATGAGATTTTAGATTCGGATCGCTTTCCGGGAAGGGGCATCAAGTCCCCGGTTCCGTGTGACTGGGAGGTCGACCGTAGTTTACATTTTGTTGAATTTTGTGAAGTTCCTTAAAAAATAGGGACGATAGCCCGGTAAAATCAGAAGCGGATTTTCTAATTCAACAATCTAGACTTAATCACTACAGTCAGGAGGACACATGGACTTTATAACGGATCTTTTCAGCGGCCTGGCTGGTGTAGACTACCAACTCATTGTTCAGGTAGCTTTACTCGCAGCCGTCGTGCTTTCGGGCCCGATCGTGATTTTTCTGCTGGCAGCTAGAGGCGGCGACCTGTAATTATAGCACGCTCCGGGGCGATCGAGAGTTGGGAGTTTGGAGTTTTAAATTATTCAAAATTCACAACGCTCGATCGCCAGTTTTCCCAGCAGCACGAGCTTAATTATCAAATACCGAGTTATCAAATACCGAGGGCGTGTTTAGCAGTTTGAATCAAATTCTCAAAAAAAGGTAGAGATACATCGACTTCTCTAGCATCTTTGCGGGAGTTGCCTAACAAACCGATGTTTTGTCCGGGTGCAACAGCCAAAACTTGCCCTTGAGAGTTGCGAATTCTCAATTCCTCGATCGATCCGGCGGGAGAAAGACTGCAAGAATAAGTGCGATCGCAGTAATCAAACTCAACTTTCCCAAAAATCGGCGGCCTCGAACTAGCAGCATTTGCGGGCAGCCGGACACCCAACAATTCTAACTCCACCGATGTCTTGCCATTAAAACTATTTTCCCGCAATCGGTAAGCAAGATCTACCCGCCGAGGCAAAGGAAAATATTCCCCCCAACGCCAAGCAATCGCCTTCACACTAGCCGATACTTTTCCATCTTGAGTTGCAGTTAGTTTAACGTGACCTCCTTTACCAACAATTTTCTGTTCAGTTATGCAAACATTAGGCGTCCAAAATACAGGAGCCTTATTTTCAATTCCGCAAGGTTCCAGAGCATCAATTTGTCGGTAAAGGTCGAGATTAATCTCAGCCAAATCGGCTCGCACATCTACTGAAACCAGCGGTTTTAGATGTTCCGGCTGCAAACATTGATTGGCAAAAATTGAGAGTTGATTGCGGAATTGTTCGAGGTTGTCAGCCGGCATAGAAAAACCGCCAGCCGCTTTGTGTCCGCCAAATTTAGTTAATAAATCCGCGCAAAAATTCAGCCCGTCAAATACATTAAACTCAGGAATTCCCCTCGCCGAACCCCGGACAATTTTATGGGCAACCGCCCCTACAGCCTCATCCTCAAAAGTACCGATAAACACAGGTACGCCGTAGCGTTCCACCAACCGAGAAGCTACAATCCCGATCACCCCGTGGTGCCAACCGGGCTGCACGACAACTAAAACCCGTTCCTGCTGCAAATCGATCGTACTATTATCGCACCAAGCGATGGCTTCCTGCTCAATTTCCTGGCACAACTCCTGCCTGCGCTGATTGATTTGTTCGCACTGCATCGCGTTTTTGAGAGCCAATTCGCGATCGTCCGTAGTCAGCAACTCTATCACAATTTGAGGGTCAGCCAGCCGCCCCACGGCATTGATCCGGGGCCCGAGCCTAAAACCAATATCTTCAGGCTTTAACGAATTTTGAGTTTGAGTTTTTGAGTTGAGAATTGAGAGACTTTCCCCACTTCCCGGCTGCACTCCAGCCACGTGAATCAAAGCCTGAATACCCGCCAATTGCGAGTGAGGCAACAGTCGCAAACCACGCTTCACCCAGCGCCGATTAACTCCTGTCAAAGGCGCTAAATCCGCAATAGTTCCCAACGTAAATAACTCCAGCAGCGGATTCACCAACCCGCCCACTTTTTTCATGTCCTGAGCCAAGGTAATAGCCAAAACATAAGCAACGCCAACGCCAGCCAAACCGCGATAAGGCGAAGATTCCGCAATTAATTTTGGGTTGAGAATAGCATCGGCCGGCGGCAGTTTTGGCGGCAAATCGTGGTGGTCTGTAATAATAACTTTGACACCCAGTTCTCGCGCTCTGGCAACCGGGCCGTAGGCTGCAATTCCGTTGTCAACCGTGAGAATGAGAGCGACACCTTCCGAGTGAAATTCTCCTACAATGCGATCGTTAATCCCGTAACCTTCTCGCATCCGGCTGGGAATAGCATAATCCACATTCGCCCCCAGAAGCCTCAGTGCTCGCAGCAACAAAGCCGTGCTCGTCATCCCGTCAGCATCGTAATCGCCGCAAATCGCAATTTTTTGCCCTCCCGAAATCGCCTCCCGCAACAGTTTGACACTCGCAGCCAAATCTGGAAACTCATCCGTTGGCGCGGGCAAAACCAGAGATTCCGGTTCGATAAACCCGTGCACTTCTTTAACAGAATCGATGCCGCGGTTAATCAGCACCTGTGCTAGCAAAGGCGACAAACCGATTTCGGCGGCAAACTGTTCGGCTTGCTGTGTTTGAGGCGAATAAATTTGCCACCGTTGGTTCGGCAATCGGTGAAAATGCGGAGGCACAGATGTTGGTAGCTCTTGCACGGAAGCTGAGGTTTAAAGATACATAGTTAATCTTACCGAATTAAGTGCCTCAGTCCATCAATTTTAGATTTTAGATTTTAGATTGATGATGATGAGTTTTTTGGCTAAAATCCAAAGGTTGTTTGTAGGAAAGCTTTTTTTGGAAGCTCTCACCCCACCCAAATAGGGATACAAGCCCCCGATAGCAGTCGTGGAGACCAAAAAATTTTAGACAAAAGTTCAAACCAGCCAGATTTATGTGTGGAGTCAATCTAAAATCTCGAATATCCAATCGACTGGCGGCAGCCGCAGAACTAAGTTTACCAGGCATTTTCGCCGCCCGCGCTAGGGCGCTGAGTGCTAATTTAATCAGGAGACTTGCATGAGTGGCGATCGACCGCCTTGGTTTAAAGTTGCATTACAGGTTCGGGTATCTGTCATTCCGTCAATTTGGCCCCGCGTTTTGCTGTGCGGTGGCTTTGGAGTTTTTATTTCCCTGCTGCACTTTTTAAACTTGCCGGTTTCCTTGCCCATTTTGTCGAGTATGGTACCGAGTGTTGTCCTAGGTTTACTGTTAGTTTTTCGGACAAATACAGCCTACGACAGATTTTGGGAAGGTCGAAAATTTTGGGGTACTTTAATCAACAACGTCCGCAATTTGGCGCGCCAAATCTGGGTAGCAATTGAGGAAAAAGACCCGCAGGATATCGAACTAAAAAAGTCAGCCCTGCGCCTGTTACCTGCCTTTGCAGTGGCGATGAAACTGCACTTGCGGAAAGAATCAGTAAATCCAGAATTAGAGCCGTTAATGTCCCCAGCGCAGTACCAAAATCTCAAATCGATGAACAATCCCCCGCTAGAAATTGCCTTTTGGATTGAGGATTACTTGCACGAGCAGTACGAACGCAATTGCCTCGATGTCTATCAGTTAACTGGTATGAAGGAGTTGATCAACTCTATGATTGATGTATTAGGCGGCTGCGAGCGGATTTTGAAGACGCCTATCCCTTTGGCTTACGCGATTCACCTGAAACAACTATTGTTGCTTTACTGTTTGGCACTGCCTTTTCAGATGGTGAACGATTTGGCTTGGGGAACCGGCCCAGTTGTAGCTTTAATTAGTTTTACTTTGTTCGGCATCGAAGAAATCGGCATTGAAATAGAAAATCCCTTCGAGCACGATACCAATGATTTGCCTTTGGACAGCATTTGTGCTACCATGCAGCGCAATATCGACGATTTAATTTCTTTATGTCCTCGCATTCACGATCGCGTGAAAGATAAGTAGAGTCATTCCATTTTAGATTTTTGATTATAGATTTTAGATTGGTATATAAAATCTATAATCTATAACCTACTGGTTAACTTCTAACAATCAAACGCATTAACCCAGCCAATACTAACAATACAGGCGTCACCCAATCTCCCCACCGCACGTACAAAGTCCGAGTTTGTCGCCGATAAATAGTAGCATCTCGGACTTCATAGGTATTAATTCCCGACTTCCAAACGGTCTCGCCGCGAGGATTTACAAAAGCAGAGTAACCCGTATTAGTTGCGATAACTGCCCATCTATCTGTTTCAATTGCCCGCATTACATCGAGAGCATGGTGCTGAGCCAACATCGGCGGTTTGTAATGGGCATTGTTGGAAGCGGTGACCATAAATTCGCCTCCATTCGCCGCCTGATATCGGAAAATTTCAGCAAACGCCGAATCGTAACAAATTCCGACAATGGCGCGGCCAAACGGCGTATCAAACAATTGTTTAGAATTGCCGGGTACTAAATGAGCATCTAAGGGAGAAAGCCGATTAATAATCCCGCCTAAGATTTCGTAAAAAGGGATATATTCGCCTAAAGGCACTAGCTTTAGTTTATCATAGCGGCCGACAATTTCTCCCGTGCGATCGATCGCCAATAAGCTGTTAGTGATACTATTTTCTTGCTGTCCGAATCCTCCCACCCAAGCCACCACACCGCGTTCGAGAATAGCTTGATAAAAGGAAAGAGTAGAACGTTGATACTCGTTTGTCCAGATAAAAGGCAAAGCCGTCTCTGGAATTAACACAGCATCGACTTTTCTGTCTGCTAACTGTTTGTATCCAGTGGTGTAACCTTCCAAAGCGCGCCGCCAACCCCCTGAGTCAAACTTAATCTCGTTAGGAATATTGCCTTGAATAATGCCAATTTTTAAAGCGGTTGCAGCTTCTTGATTCAAAGGGCGGTTGTATAAACTCCATCCTGCAATATGCAAAACTAAACACAGACTCGCAGGCAAAATATAAGCAATCCAATTCTTCCTTCTTCCTTCTTCCTTCTTCCTTCTTCCTTCAATAAAAGCTTCGGCGATTAAGCCGTTTACTGCTACAATAGCGGCTGTTACTGCGCTGGGTCCGGAGAGTTGACCGAGGTGCAATATTGCTAAATTGTGCGGGCTTTGCGTATATGATAGAGAGGTCCACCACAGCGAACCTGTACTCCAAATACTTTCTAAGGCACACCACAAAGCTGTGCCAATTAAAACGCGAGTTAATGCTGAAAATTGAGCTTTACCCCCCCCTTGGAAAGAGGGGGAGTTAAGAATAAGAATTGAATTTTTCCCTGCTGGTAAACTGAGGAAATTGAAAATTACAAATAGCCACGCCCAAACGGCGACTAATGCTGCTCCCCAGAGGGTGATGAATGCCCAGCAAAAAAGTGCGATCGCCAAACTCGGCCACCAAGGAACTCCCAACCAAGTCATGGGGTGAATTCCCATAATCCAAGATAAAGCTAATCCGTGATAGCCAATTCCCCAGAGTAAAGGAAGAAGCAAAAATGAATCAGGAAGGACAATAAATTTTGGTTTTTTTTGTGTTATTATTGGTCGTTCATAACTAACAACCAAAACCCAGAGGGGAACTAGGGCTACCCAAGCGAACAGCCAAGCATTTACTGGTGCGGTTGTCAGTGCCATCAAAATGCCGCTAAAAAATGCGATCGCCCAGGCTAATATTTTAGATTTATGAACCGCGAGTTTTTCCAATTTGGGCCTGTTAAATATCGCCACTTTGATGATTGCCAAAAATAATAATTCTTAATCAATATATCAGATCGATCGGGAAGTTCGACAAGGCGCAGTGTATGGGATTTAACGGATTTAACCGATTTAACAGAAAAAAATCTCTCAAATTCTACTTGCCAAAACAAAAAGCGCCCCTATTTCTAGGAGCGCTTTTTGTTAAATCAAAAGCTAAATTTAGCCGTTGATGGAAGGAGCAACCATTGCTACTGGGGTGACTTCACCGGCGGCCAAGTCGAGGGGGAAGTTGTGAGCGTTGCGCTCGTGCATTACTTCCATACCCAAGTTAGCGCGGTTGATCACATCAGCCCAAGTGTTGATGACGCGACCTTGCGAGTCGATAACCGATTGGTTGAAGTTGAAACCGTTGAGGTTGAAGGCCATCGTGGAAATACCCAAAGCGGTCAACCAGATACCGACAACTGGCCATGCACCTAACAAGAAGTGCAAAGAACGACTGTTGTTAAAGCTCGCGTATTGGAAGATTAACCGACCGAAGTAGCCGTGGGCTGCAACGATGTTGTAGGTTTCTTCTTCTTGACCGAATTTGTAACCGTTGTTTTGCGATTCGGTTTCGGTTGTCTCGCGAACCAAAGAAGAGGTAACTAAAGAACCGTGCATTGCAGAGAACAGAGCACCGCCGAAGACACCAGCAACTCCCAACATATGGAAGGGGTGCATCAGGATGTTGTGCTCGGCTTGGAACACGATCATGAAGTTGAAGGTGCCGGAGATACCCAAGGGCATACCGTCAGAAAAGCTGCCTTGTCCGATCGGGTAAATCAAGAATACTGCGGTAGCAGATGCCACAGGTGCGGAGTAAGCGACGCAGATCCAAGGACGCATTCCTAAGCGGTAGCTCAGTTCCCACTGACGGCCCATGTAGCAAAAAATGCCGATGAGGAAGTGGAAAACTACGAGCTGGTAAGGGCCACCGTTGTACAACCACTCATCGAGGGAAGCTGCTTCCCAGATGGGGTAGAAGTGAAGCCCGATCGCATTCGAGGAAGGAACAACAGCACCAGTAATGATGTTGTTGCCGTACATCAATGAACCTGAAACTGGTTCGCGGATGCCGTCGATGTCCACTGGAGGAGCAGCGATGAAGGCGATGATGTAGCAAATGGTGGCTGTCAGCAGAGTAGGAATCATCAGAGTCCCGAACCAACCCACATAAATGCGGTTATCCGTGCTAGTTACCCACTCGCAGTAACGTTCCCAAACGTTGGCGTTTTCACGACGCTGTAAGGTTGTTGTCATTTGGTTTATGATTGCTTAATTGAATTTTCAAGGTTCGTTGTGGGGATGCCCCACGCTTATATTAGTAACATCATTCACTAAAGTTTGCCAAGGGATTAGTGGTTACTATTTAAATATTTTACAAACATTTACAAAAGCTTAATTTTGAGTAAATTTGTGTGGTTTTTTACAAAGTAATATTACACGC
Organism: Microcoleus sp. Pol7_A1; assembly: GCF_036701085.1. Taxonomy (NCBI): domain Bacteria; kingdom Bacillati; phylum Cyanobacteriota; class Cyanophyceae; order Oscillatoriales; family Microcoleaceae; genus Microcoleus; species Microcoleus sp. Pol7_A1. The sequence goes on along the minus strand of NZ_JAUBQD010000012.1, from coordinate 113,761 downwards.
CGAACGGGTTAAATATAGCGGTCTGAAGAACTGAATGTATTATATTTAGGTGGATTCAGGAGTGTAAAAATTTATTTTTGTTCAGAGCAATCCTCTTTCTATTTAAAGATATCTTAATTAGGTATTGAAGAGATTATTTTTAATATTTATTCACAGATCGCTGGTGGATGCGGTGAGCGTAAATTTTTATCGGGAGAATACTGAAAACCGGGTTTCTAGTGCGATCGGGCTGCATTCTCAATAATTTCCAATCAACCGGGTTTATTGACGAAAAAGAAACCCGGTTTCTGAAGCGCTGGGCAATAGAAATCAACCGGGTTTCTGAGGATGAGTCCGTAAGTTATGCGTAAAACTTAGCCTTTAGCCTGGGGGCCACTTCATCTGCCGCCCGCCGAGAATGTGAAGGTGCAGGTGGTCTACAGTTTGGCCGCCGTCACTGCCGCTATTAATGACGACGCGATAGCCGTTGCTAAGTCCGAGTTGTTCTGCTACCCGTTTGACAGTCAGCAGCAGGTGTCCCATGAGAGCATGATCTTCCGACTCGGCATCGGCTAATTTGGCAATAGGCTGTTTGGGAATGACGAGGATGTGGACGGGTGCTTGCGGATGGATATCTCTGAACGCGAGGGCCAAGTCGTCCTCATAAACGATGTCTGCTGGAATCTCTTTGCGGATGATTTTGCTGAAAAGCGTTTCTTGAGTTGTCATGGGTGTTAACGAAGGAAGAAGGAAGAAGGAAGAAGGAAGAAGGAAGAAGGAAGAAGGAAGAAGGCCCAAGAGGGAAGAAGGCCCAAGAGGGAAGAGGGAAGAGGGAAGGCGGAAGACTCAAGGGAGAAGGGGAAGAGGGAAGAGGGAAGACGCAGCAGGAGAGAAGGAAGAAGAGAAAAGGAAGAGGCAAGAAAAGTTTTTCTTGCCTCTCCCGATATTCATTAGTCATTGTTAATCATAATAGATGATGAATCAAGGACAGGCAAATTAAGGATAAAGAAAAATGCTTGCTAGGGTTTGGAGTGCATCGATCGTAGGAATTGACGCGGTAAAGGTTGGTGTTGAGGCTGATGTGTCGGGGGGGCTACCGAAAATTGTGGTTGTGGGATTGCCAGATTCTGCGGTGCAAGAAGCTAAGGAAAGGGTTAGGGCTACGCTGAAAAATTCGGGATATGCTTTTCCGATGCGGAGTATTGTGATTAATTTGACTCCGGCGGATTTGCGGAAGGAGGGGCCGAGTTTTGATTTGCCGATCGCGATTGGGATTTTGGCAGCATCAGAACAAGTCAGCGCTGAACTTTTGGGAGATTATTTGTTTTTAGGGGAACTTTCTTTAGATGGAAGTTTGCGGGCTGTGGCTGGGGTTTTGCCGATCGCCGCTGCTGCTCAAAAAATGGGTATTTCGGGGTTGGTTGTACCCGCTGGTAACGCGCAAGAAGCGGCTTTGGTGCACGGAATATCTGTTTATGGTTTTGAGAATATTTTTGCAGTTACTGATTTTTTGAACAATCCGGAAGTTTATTCGCCTGTAGAAGTAAACGGTCGAAAAGAGTTAGCTAAAACGCGGTTTTCGGGTTTAGATTTAAAGGATGTAAAGGGGCAAATTCACGCGCGGCGGGCTTTGGAAATTGCGGCGGCGGGGGGACACAATTTAATTTTTGTGGGGCCGCCAGGGAGCGGTAAGACTATGTTGGCGAGGCGTTTGCCGGGTATTTTGCCGCCGCTGACTTTTGAGGAAGCTTTGGATGTGACTCAAATTCATTCGGTGGCGGGGTTGTTGAAGGATAAGGGAAGTTTGGTGAGCGATCGGCCTTTTCGCAGTCCTCACCATTCGGCGTCGGGGCCTTCTTTGGTAGGTGGCGGCAGTTTTCCGCGTCCGGGTGAAATTTCTTTAGCACATCGCGGCATTCTTTTTTTGGATGAATTAACTGAGTTTAAAAGAGATGTTTTGGAGTTTTTGCGACAACCGCTGGAAGACGGTTATGTGACGATTTCTCGAACTAGACAATCGGTGATGTTTCCGGCGCAATTCACTTTAGTTGCAAGTACCAATCCTTGCGCTTGCGGTTATTACGGCGATTCGATCCAACAGTGTACTTGTTCGCCGCAAAAGAGGGAGCAATATTGGGCTAAACTTTCGGGGCCTTTGATGGATCGGATTGATTTGCAAGTGGCGGTTAATCGCTTGAAACCGGAGGAAATTACGCGACAGCCGACTGGGGAGGAGTCGGAACCGGTGCGGGTGAGGGTGCAGCGGGCGCGAGAGCTCGCTACTCGCCGTTTTCAGTCGGAATCTAGTTTGCGCTGTAATGCGGAGATGCAAAGCAGTCACATTAACAAATGGTGTCAGTTGGATGAGGCTTCTCGGAATTTATTGGAGATGGCGATTCGGAAGTTGGGGCTGTCGGCGAGGGCTAGCGATCGAATTTTGAAGGTTGCTAGAACTATTGCTGATTTGTCGGGGGATGAAAGCTTGAAAACGAATCATGTGGGGGAGGCGGTTCAGTATCGGACGATCGATCGGATGCAGTAAGGCGGATGTGCGATGTTTTTCAAGTCGTAACTTGATATATTGCAGGCCGATATTTTGGTTCGGGAATGGGTTTTCCCGCAGCTTTTGCAGCTTCCAGCCATGCTGTTTTAGCAATCTGTACTTCCTGCAAAGCTGATTCTGGGGTTTCGCCAAAAGCGGAACAGTATTTTAAATCAGGGATATCGGCAATGTAGCCTTCATCTTGGTTGCTGTAAAAAATATTGATGTGATAGTCTTTCATGGTTCATCATCCTCTATTGTAAGAGCGTATTCCTCGATTATCGCTAAGAATTGACGGACTTGATAGGGTGTCACCTCACCTTTCTTATTTTGAATGTTAACGATTTCTGGCACTTCAGGATGATTGAATATGTGATGACTGCCGCTGACTCTCGCCAGACTAAAGCCAAAGGCTTCAATCAGTGTCACCATTTCATTAAATTTGATGTTTTTTGACCCAGATAGCACCTTTTCTAAAATTTTAAGCTTTTTCATCGCTTTAAAAAGTGAATTAATCTTATTCTTTGTATAAACCAGCTTCCTCAGTCATTTCGATTAGCTGGTCTAATAGTTTACGGCGCTTTCTGTCGCGATGTTCTTTATAAATGATTAAATCTTTAAATCGAATCCGCCGATGGGAACCTACTTTGATATAAGGAATTGCTCCTTCATCTAGCAACTTGACAAGAAATGGTCGCGATACATTCAGGATATTAGCAGCTTGCTGTGTCGTCAGTTCGCGATTGTAACGAACTATCGAAACAGCCTGATCTGATGCCATTGCTTGTACAGCTTGACGCAGGATATTGCAGACTGATTCTGGAATTATAATCTCTTCTCCATTACTTGTGACTAATTTTGGTTGTGCAGATTCTCGGCTGAGTATTTGTGCTAATTGTGCTATTGATTCTTGTTCTTTTTCTGGAAGCAGAACTGACTCTGGCGATGCTTTTTGCCTCGACATAATAAGATATATTTTTTGATTGTTTTCTTGAGGATAACACTTGTAGTCGCACAAACGCAATATCCGAAACAAACAAAATATTCAAATCCACAAATCGGAAAGTTCGATCGCCCGAAATTCCCCCTCCCGACTCAAGACGGATGCCTCACAGATGTACAATAGGACGATCGCACTCTCCAATCTTGAATTTACCAATTATTTATTATATAATGGTGAAAAACCTTGGAGGCAATAATGAGTCAGTTGTTGGTTTTCAAACCTAATATTACCCCTGGGGATATGCACCCCCACTTCTATCCCGATTTCGCTACGTTTTTTAATGCTCGCTATGCTTTTGCATATGAAGATAGCTGTTTTTATTATGCTTTATCTGAAAACTATCCCTTTAACCATCTAGCTATAGAAGAACAAAAATCAAAAGATACAACCCTAGAAGACTGGATTAAAAACAAGTTTAAAGCAACTGATATTCGCCCTTCATTGAATCAAGCTGGGAAATTTTATAAACGTATGTGGCATCCACCAAATTATCTACCGCCAGAATCACTTATATCTAATCCAGAAAGCTATACCCAATCTCTTGTGGTAATTGAACTATTGATAAAAAAAATGAATGAATTATTTTTGACCATAGAACCCACACAGAAAAATGTTCATGTGTTTGGACTTAAAATACGCGAATTATTACTACTTGCTTGTATGGAAGTCGAAGCCTCTTGGAAAGGAGTATTAAAAGAGCACGAATACATTAAAAACAGTAAACAATCCTGGAATACCAAGGATTATGTAAAACTCTTGGAACCTATGTGCTTAGCTAATTATACCTTAGCTCTTAGATCGTATCCAAATTTTCCTCGTTTTCAACCTTTTAGTTGCTGGCGTCAAAATCGACCTACCAAATCACTTTATTGGTATAATGCCTACAACAACACCAAACATGACCGAGAAGCATCTTTACATGAAGCAACATTACTTAATGCGATTCACTCTGTTGGTGCTGTAGTTGTGATGTTCTGCGCTCAATTTGGAATACCTCAAGAACAAAAAACCCTGTTTGATATCGCTACCTCTACATTTTCTATCTATGTGAAACCTTGCCCCGAAAGGTTTTATATTCCTTTCAGGACTAGAGATACAGCGAACCCCGAGTTTAGTGATAGTAAATACTGTGTTCTAAGTGGACAAAGATACAAATCTTGAGGATTCTGCTATGACCACTAATACTTAAAAGGTTGGGAAGGTATAGATCGGATTTGGGGTCTATACCTTCCCTTCCGGCTTAATTCCTTACATCAATATTTTTTAATTCGGATAACTTATTTTCCCAGCCTGTTTGATAGGCTAGATCCAATGCCTCAGCAGAATTACTTGATAAAGCATCTTTGTAGTCAGGAGAAGATTTATGCGTTAATGAATCCTTTTCATAAGCATTTTTGTAGGAATCTTCATTTTCGTCTGGATCAGTCTGGTTACAAGAGTAATAATGCTCCATACAATTCACCCATCCCTTTGCATGAGCAATAGCTTCATCTGCTGTTGAGTAGTGTGGAGTGTTGTATTCCTTAGTTACAACTGTAGGAAGATTTCCATCAGAGTTTATGAAACCTGCTATTATTCGGGGTGTATAGGAAACCCTTACGCAGTATACCTCTGACCTAATTTTTTCAATGACAAGCTTAGTGTTTCGATAGTATCGATTGCCATAATTACTCATAACGAATTACCTTAATAGATTTTTCACGTTTACCCTTTTATTATAGCAAATTTTATACAAGGTCGAGCTTGACAAATATTCAAATTTAGAGTAAGGAGTCAAGTCAGTCTTGTCCGGTGGTTGGGGAGTCGGAAATTTGACGCCCGATCGCCCCAAATTCCCCATCCCGACTGAAGACGGAGGCCTCGCAGAGGTACAATGGTGAGATCGCATTCCCCAACTCCCACCGTGATAGAGCGCTACACTTTGCCCGAAATGGGCAACATCTGGACTGAAACCGCCAAACTGAAAAGCTGGCTGCAAGTAGAAATCGCTGTCTGCGAAGCTCAAGCCGAACTCGGCTACATCCCCGCCGCCGCAGTCGAAGAAATCAAAGCTAAGGCTAATTTTGACCCCAAACGAGTCCTCGAAATTGAAGCGGAAGTCCGCCACGACATGATCGCCTTCTTGACAAATGTCAACGAATATGTAGGCGATGCCGGCCGCTACATTCATCTCGGCTTAACCAGTTCCGATGTGCTCGATACCGCTTTGGCGCTGCAATTAGTCGCCAGCGTCAATATCTTGTTAGAACGTGTCGAAGAATTGAGTCAAGCTATTCGCTATCAGGCTCAACAGCATCGCAATACCGTCATGGTTGGCCGATCGCACGGAATTCACGCCGAACCGATCACCTTTGGCTTTAAACTAGCAGGATGGCTGGCCGAAGTTTTTCGCAACCGCGCCCGATTAGTGAATTTGCGATCGTCCATTGCAGTCGGCAAAATCTCCGGCGCAGTCGGAACCTATGCTAATATTGACCCGCGAATTGAAGCGATCGCCTGTCAAAACCTCGGACTCGAACCCGATTGTGCATCGACTCAAGTCATTTCGCGCGATCGACACGCCGAATACGTCCAAACCTTAGCACTCTTAGCAGCATCGATCGAGCGTTTCGCAGTAGAAATCCGCAACCTGCAACGCACCGACGTTCTCGAAGTCGAAGAATTCTTTGCCAAAGGGCAAAAAGGCTCATCGGCCATGCCCCACAAACGCAACCCGATTCGATCGGAAAGACTCACAGGGATGGCGAGAATCGTGCGCGCCAACGCCGTCGCAGCCTTAGAAAACGTTGCACTTTGGCACGAACGAGACATCTCTCACAGTTCCGTAGAACGGATGATTTTGCCCGACAGTTCTACAGTAACTCACTTCATGTTAGTAGAAACCACAGACTTAGTAAAACACCTGCTAGTCTATCCCGAAAACATGAAGCAAAACATGAATCTTTACGGCGGAGTCATCTTCAGCCAGCGCGTGATGCTAGCCTTAGTAGAAAAAGGCACGAGTCGCGAAGACGCCTACAAAATTGTGCAATCTTGTGCTCACGAAGCTTGGAACAAACCCGGCGGCAATTTCTACAATTTAATTGCTAAGGACGATCGGGTAACAGCTAAGATGACGACCAAAGAAATTGATGATTGTTTCGATCCGCAGTATCAATTGAGGCACTTAGATTTAGTGTATCAGCGGTTGGGAATTTAAAAATATTTTGAATTTCCGACTTTGGATCTGGATAGTGTAGGTTGGGTTGAGGAGCGAAACCCAACTCTTCTAACTAAAATAAGGTGTTGGGCTCTAGCGTTGCGTAGGGTTCGCTTACACTCAACCCAACCTACCCAACTCAATAAGACTAAAATAAAACGATCGGTGATATGGTGCTTTGGGATGAGAGTTTTAATAACTGGCTTTGAGCCAAATGATGATGGTTTGAATGCCTCAGAGTTGGTTGTGGTGTCGTTACGCGACAATCCTACTCAGGAGATCCGTCAGTACGTTGATTGCATTGACTTCAAGATTCTGCCTGGTAATACCAACACCCTCGGACACGTAGTTGATGAAACTCTCAAAGCATTTTCACCGGATATTTGTATTGGGATCGGTCAGGCGCGGGGTTACAACAAAATAGCTATTGAGCGAATGGCAAAGAATTTAAGATATTTTGTGACTTTGGATGCAGCAGGAAACGCACCCAAGGGAAAGCCGATTGTCCCCAATGCTCCTATTGCCTATTGGGATTGTCTAGCAGATCCCGAAGATGTGGTTTCCCTGTTAGAAAGCCACAACATTCCAACTAGGATTTCAAATGATTGTGGAACTCATCTATGCAATCAAGTTTTTTATCACTTTCTTCATTGGAAGGAGATTCATAATTCTGATATGAAGGTTGGTTTTATTCACATTCCAGCATTGCCGGAGCAAGTCATTAAATACTGGTCAGAGTCACCATTTATGCCAATAGAAATGACCCGTAAAGCTCTGTCCCTAATTATTAGTAGGCAAATTCAGTCTGTCGATCCAAGTCTATACGTGGGTTAATAAAGCCCATGCACGCCGACCGCCGAAAGTTTTTTTGTCTAGTAGCAATTTCAATAGCAGAACCCGGACTTGGTATTACCAATCCTCATGCGGTAAGGACATAAATTGCATCTTTGCCAAGAGAGGACATAGTTTAGAAGACTCTTCAGAATAGACTTGATTCAGTTTGCTCAAAATTCTAGATCGGTTGTGTCGCCGCAGATACGCCTGCAATGCTTTTGTATAAAGCTCACTGCGCGATCGCCCTAACTGACTAGCCAAAGCCTCGGCTTCTTCAAAAACTCAATCTGGAAGTGAAATTGCAGTTTTCATAGCTCCCCTTGCTGTCACGGCGACATCATAATATTGGTTATAGCATAGAACAACGACCTCAATCTACTTTTTAACACTCACAATCACAACAGCTATGAAATTTAATCGTTTTGGAAAATACCCGATCGCATTTATGCTAGTGTTGCTATGTGCGATCGGTCTGCACCATATAACATTTGTCCGCGCCCAGGAGCCGCCACAAGTGCAAATTACCCAACCAGAATCAAACCCAGTAGTACCTGAAAGTATTTTCATGAGTCAACTTCCCCGTTCGGCGCGACTGGTTGACATCCGCACCGTAAATCCCAACATTCGCCTGGATATCCGATACGCCACTACTAACAATTTCTTGAAACGAAAACTTTACCCTATATCGAAATGCGCGTTGAGAAGTTCTGTTGCTCAAAAGTTAGGGCTAGTTCAAACAGATTTGGAAAAAATCGGATTGGGTTTGAAAGTTTACGATTGCTACAGGCCTTTCTCTGTGACTAAGCAAATGTGGCAAGCTTGGCCAGATCCGCGCTATGTTGCTAATCCTGCTAGGGGTTCGCGGCACAATCGCGGTGCTGCTATTGATTTGACTTTAGTCGATCGCACAGGCAAAGAATTAGAAATGCCTACACCTTACGATGATTTTACCGAAAAAGCTCACGGAGATTATCAAGGCGGCAGCGCGGAATCTCGGAAAAATCGTCAAGTGCTTAAGAATGCGATGAAAAAACACGGATTTATCGGTATCACAACAGAATGGTGGCACTTTGATTCGGAAGATTGGCAGAAATTTGCGATTCTTGATATATCACTTGCCGAGATTCCTTAATTATACTATTTATTAAAAATGGCAGCTTCTGGTAGGACATGGCATTGCCGTGTCCCTACAAGTATCAGGAAATTTATCGCAATTTAACCGAAAACTCGTATTCGTATCCCCGGAAGTTAGAGTCTAATTGTAATGTGTAATTGCCAGTAACAGGGATTTTTCCAGTCCACTCTGTTTCATTGCCTTGATAAGGATCTCCGGCTAAAAGTTTGCCACCGGGAGTTATAATTTGCGGGAAAACATCTTTCCGATTCCTAACAGTCATTGTTTGATTCTTAGTGGCGCGAATCCGGTAAGAGTGGCTGCCGCCGCCGATAATTCGACCTTTGACGATCGCCTCATCTCCTCCCGGCAGAAAATTAATCTGCTGGTTGACTTTAGAACAACTGCTTTCGGTGCGGTTTTTGGCAATCCAACCGGGCGGATCGGTAATTCGCAGCCAACCGTTTTGTTCTTCGGCAACTGAAACAAAGGTATTATTTTTAAGTTTTCCTACTATGTTGCTGCCCCTTACTTGCGGGTTCGATCGCACATTTAGCGGTGGATTCGGATCGCTGACTACAGCCATAGTGATTTTGCAACCCGAATTTGGCGGTGTGACAACTACTGGGTCAACTTTTCGCGGAGAGACTCCTGCAACTCGCGAGGATTGAAGTGCTGGAGTTTTGGCTGGTTGAGGTTGAGATGGGGGAGATTCTGCGGCTTGGGTTTGTGCTTGCAGAGGTTCTGGTTGCCGAGATTCAGGGTTGTTCGTCTCCCCTGCAATCTGGTTTCTGGTGGATGCCGGGGATTCTGCAAGGGGAGGATTGGATTGTTTCATCGCACCCGACTGTATAGTGGCAGCAGCCACTCCCACTGCTGTTGCCAGTCCTGCTAAGCTTACCGTGATGATTTGAGCTTTCGTAAATGACATAAAAAACCCTCTCTGTATCTATATTGATAATTTTTATTTGGGAGTTGGGGCGATCGCCAGTTAATTTATAGTGGAAATACCTAGTGCGGGCCACAGGGTAAGGATTTTTAGATAAAATTTCAGAGCCATAATTGTCGCAATAATTTGAGTCAATATATACTGGACACCTATACTGATGGTAATCTTGCTCTGGGTTATTTGCGCGCCAATTTACGAAAGTAAGCGTTCAGCGCGAGGTACATAAAATGTCAAAATTGATTCCTCTGAGATTACAACCGCCCCGCGATCGATTGTTGGAGGAGGTGAAGCAGGAAGTCCAAGCAGGACGATCGCAGTCTTTGCACGCTGCTGTGCTGGCTAACCTCAGCCAAAACTCGCAGCCTCTTGGTGTTAACCGCTGTTGGGATGTGGAAGTGAAAGCGGGCAACCGTCCGAGTTTTCGGCTTTCTCCCAAAGCAAGCGTTGCTAAAGTTTTCGATCGCACCGGCGGCAAATTGGTAATTTTGGGAGCGACGGGTGCAGGCAAAACTACGACGCTGCTAGAATTAGCTCGGGTGTTAGTTTCCCGCGCCCAAAAAGATGCTAGTTTGCCAGTACCAGTGCTGTTTGAACTCGGATCGTGGAAAGCAGAATCCGGGGCGATCGCAGATTGGTTAATCGCTCAACTTCAGTTTAAATACGGCATCTCTCCTGCTGTCGGCAAAAAATGGCTTGCCGAACAAAAATTGCTGCCTCTCCTCGACGGCTTGGACGAAGTAGAAACCCACCGCCAAAATATCTGCATTCAAGCAATCAATCAATTTGTTGAAAGCGAATTTAAACCCAAACATTTAGTAGCTTGCAGCAGTTTTGAAGCTTACAAAAACTGCGATACTAGATTTCGCCTGCAAGCAGCGGTTTTATTGAAACCTTTAACAGAAACTCAAATTCACAATTATTTACTAGAAGCCAGAAGCCGCGAACTTTGGTACAGCATTGAGCGGGAGCCGGAGTTGTTGAAATTGGCAAAAGTTCCCTTGCTTTTGAGCATGATGGCTCTGGCTTACGACGATATTTTAATTGAAGCTTGGAAGCGCATAACTTCCGCAGAAGAACAGCGCAAATATCTGTTAACTGCCTATATTCGCCACCAAATGACCGGGCAAGTCAAGCAGTATCCCAGAGGTAAAGAACTGCGGCCCGAACAAATTCGGCACTGGCTGGGGTGGTTGGCGAGAAGGATGGAACAGCAAGGAATTCAAGAATTTTACCTCGATCGCATACCGTCTAGCTGGCTGCAAACAGGCGAGGAGCGGCGCAAGTATCAGTTTGGAGTTAAGCTGGTTGGCGGGCTGATTTGGGTGATTTTGGGATTAATTGTCAGCCTAGTCTCCGGGTCGATTTGGGGGTTGATTGCGGGTGCTGTTGCTGCGGTAATTAGTGCTTTGTTGCCGGGAATTCCGGGGATAGAAAGTTTTATATTGCGCCTCGTGCTGTGGTCTAACGGCTACATTCCTTGGGATTACAGGCGTTTTCTCGATGCTGCGACGGATCGCCTGTTGCTGCAAAAAACGGGCGATCGGCGCTATCGATTTATTCACGATTTACTGCAAAAACATTTTTCAGAGATATAAATAAATGCCGGAGCTTGACAAAATTAAATAATTATGATAGTTATCTTGCCAATTATGCACGGTTCCATTGCCGAATTTGCGATCGACTCCTAGATCGACACCCCCAAAAGGTTAAGATTCTAATCTGACCCTCCTGCAATCATTGCTTCACCTCCTATGGCAGAAACCTTATTGTTCAACGCCCTCCGCGAGGCGTTAGACGAAGAAATGGCCCGCGACTCCGCCGTATTCGTACTCGGCGAAGACGTAGGTCAATACGGCGGTTCCTATAAAGTCACCAAAGACCTCTACAACAAATACGGCGAACTTAGAGTGCTCGACACCCCGATCGCCGAAAATAGCTTTACAGGCATGGCAGTAGGCGCAGCAATGACGGGACTGCGACCGATTATCGAAGGCATGAACATGGGCTTTTTGCTGCTGGCCTTCAACCAAATTTCCAACAACGCCGGAATGCTGCGCTACACATCCGGCGGCAACTTCAAAATGCCAATGGTAATTCGCGGGCCAGGCGGCGTGGGCCGGCAACTCGGCGCGGAACACTCCCAGCGCCTAGAAGCATATTTCCAAGCTGTACCGGGTTTGAAAATAGTTGCCTGTTCGACTCCCTACAACGCCAAAGGACTTTTAAAATCAGCCATCCGCGACGACAACCCCGTTCTGTTTTTCGAGCACGTCCTTCTTTACAACCTCAAAGAAAATTTGCCAGAAACAGAATATTTAGTGCCGCTGGACAAAGCAGAAATCGTGCGATCGGGCAAAGATGTCACCATCCTGACATATTCCAGGATGCGGCACCACGTCTTGCAAGCGGTGCCCGCACTGCTAAAAGAAGGTTACGATCCAGAAGTAATTGACCTAATTTCTCTCAAACCCCTGGACATGGAGACGATCGGCGAATCCATTCGCAAAACTCACAAAGTAATTATTGTAGAGGAGTGCATGAAAACAGGAGGCATCGGTGCCGAACTAATTGCTTCGATTAGCGATCGATTTTTTGACGAACTCGACGCACCGGTTTTGCGGCTGTCTTCACAAGATATTCCCACACCTTACAACGGCAATTTGGAAAGACTGACAATTGTCCAGCCCACTCAAATTGTCGAAGCAGTCCAAAAAATGGTAGCTTTGCGAGTATAAATAGTGATTAGTCAGTAGTCATTGGTTGACTGTTGACTGTTGACTGATGACTGTTGACGGATGACTGATGACCGATGACTGTTGACTAAAATCTGCCAACCGCCAACTGCCAAATGACAACTGCCAACTGACCAATGACTAATAATTAAATATGCAAAAACAACGTTCCATATTAGCCCTAATTTTTGTTTTAATCATCGCCGCCATTACTGTAATAGTAACAATTCCGACGCGGCTGGGATTAGACTTGCAAGGAGGGTCGCAACTCACAATTCAAGTAAAAACTACCCCCACAATTCCCAAAATTGACCAGGGAATGTTAGAAGCAGTGCGTCGGATTGTCGAAAACCGCGTCAACGGTTTGGGCGTTTCCGAAGCATTAGTCCAAACAGTAGGAGAAGACCAAATTCTCGTGCAGTTGCCCGGAGTAAATGACCCGCAGCAAGCAGAACGAGTTTTGGGCGGCACGGCCAAGCTAGAATTTAAGGAACAACTGCCCGGGACAGAAACACAATTAGCCATTGAGAGACAGTTGCAGCAGGAATTGCTGCTCAAACAAACAGAATTAAAAACTAGCAAAAATGAGTCAGCCATTCAAGAAAATCAGGCTGCTTTGAAAAGAAGCAATGAGGCGATCGCCAAACTATTCAAAAGCAGCGGACTCGGTGGCGAAAACCTCAAAGACGCTCAACCTCAACCCTTGTCGGCTGGGAACAACTGGAACGTTGCTCTTGTTTTCGATACCCCAGGAGGCGAACTCTTTGCCCAACTTACTAAAAATTTAGCAGGCACCGGACGCAGTATCGGTATTTTCCTAGACGAAAGAATGATCAGTTCTCCAGTCGTCGGCGTTGAATTTGCCCAGGCAGGAATTACTGGTGGGAGTGCCGTAATTCAAGGCAACTTTACCACGCAAGAAGCCAACGATTTAGCAGTGCAATTGCGGGGTGGCGCTTTGCCTGTGCCGGTCGAAATTGTAGAAAACCGCACGATCGGCGCTAGCTTGGGTAAAGACAGCATTCAAAGCAGTATTAACGCAGGTATCGGCGGCTTAGTTTTAGTCTTGATTTTCATGGTTGCCTACTATCGACTCCCCGGCGTAATTGCCAATATTGCGCTGTTAATTTATGCTCTGTTAACTTGGGCAGCTTTCGTGCTTTTGGGAGTGACATTAACGCTGCCGGGTATTGCTGGTTTCGTGCTCAGCATCGGGATGGCCGTGGATGCTAACGTGCTGATTTTTGAGCGCACGCGGGAAGAGTTGCGGGCGGGGAAATCGCTTTACCGATCGGTCGAATCGGGTTTTTACCGGGCTTTTTCCAGCATTTTAGACGGCAACGTCACAACAGTTATTGCTTGTGCTGCTTTGTTCTGGTTGGGCGCTGGTTTAGTTAAAGGGTTTGCTGTAACTCTGGCATTGGGCGTAGTAGTGAGTATGTTTACTGCTATTACTTGCAGCCGCACTCTACTTTTGGTAGTGTTGGGCTTTCCGGCCCTGCGGAAACCTCAGTGGTTCTGTCCCGATTTGTCGAAAACTGCTAATAGTTAACTGTTGACAGTTAACTGTTAAGTGTTGACAGACTAGGTAAGGTGCGCCGTAGGTAAGGTTCGCAATGCGCACCCTAAATTGAGAAATTTTTCTTCCTTCTTCCCTCTTCCTTCTTCCTTCTTCCTTCTTCCTTCTTCCCTCTTCCTTCTTCCTTCTTCCCTCTTCCTTCTTCCCTCTTCCTTCTTCCTTCTTCCCTCTTCCTTCTTCCCTCTTCCTTCAAATTATGAAATTCAGTGTTATCAAACAGCGATCGCTCTGGTGGAGTATTTCCGCCGCTATAATCCTCGCAGGTATAGTGTCGATGGCGATTTCTTGGACTCGTCCCGACATTCGCGCACCGCTGCGCCCTAGTTTGGACTTTATCGGCGGCACTCGGCTGCAATTTGAACTCGACTGCACGAAACCAGAAAATTGTAAACCCATCGATATTGCTGCTGTCCGCGAAGTCCTGGACGCCCAAGGTTTAGGTGGCAGCAGCATTCAAGTTATCGGCCAAGAACAGCGAGGTTTATCGTTACGAACGAAAACTTTGGATGTCGAACAGCGGACTAATTTACAAACAGCTTTGAGCGAAAAGATAGGGGCTTTTGCTCCTCAATCTACTCAAATTGATACGGTTGGGCCTACCCTCGGTAAACAATTATTTACTTCGGGATTGTTGGCTTTATTTCTTTCCTTTGCTGGCATTACTATTTATCTGACATTCCGGTTTCAGTTGGATTATGCCTTTTTTGCTTTCGTTGCTCTATTCCACGACGTGTTGGTTACTCTTGGTGTTTTCTCGTTTTTGGGTTTAGTTCAAGGAGTGGAAGTTGACAGTTTATTTGTGGTCGCTCTCTTGACAATTATCGGTTTTTCTGTTAACGATACAGTGGTAATTTACGATCGCGTGCGAGAAGTAATTAAGCTAAATCCGGGACAGTCGATCGATCAAATTGTCGATGATGCTGTCATGCAGACGCTGGGAAGGTCAATTAACACGACGATGACAACGCTGCTGACATTATTTTCAATCTTTTTGTTTGGCGGCGAAACCCTGAAATACTTTGCTTTAGCTTTGATTGTCGGTTTTATTGCTGGTGCGTATTCGAGTATTTTCATTGCCAGCACGCTGCTAGCTTGGTGGCGCAGTCGCACTGGCAACTCTATCCCCGTCCCCGCAGAAGGAATCAGCCAGTCAGAGGAAGTTTAGGTGACTGTTAACTGTTAACTGTTGACTGTTGACTGACTCATAACTAATGACTAATGATTAATGACTCATAACTAATGACTAATGAAAGCGACGCAAATTTTAAACTTGAAGTCCAAAGGCTTCACAAACTAACAGTTTATGGCCGCTGGTTAACTGTGATATTGCTCTGGATTAGCGTCGGTTCTTTGAGCATTTGGGGTTTGCGCCGCGAAATCGCTTTGTGGTTAGAACACTTCACTTGGGCAGCGGTGCGCTACGGTTTATCTTTTCACCGCTGGCCGACTCTGGGTTTGGGTTTGTGCTTGGGAATGACTTTAGCTGTGCTAACTTGGCAAAGTCGCAATATGGTGCGAGGATTGCCCCTGCGGGAAAAACAGGGTTTGGAACAACAAGTGCGCCGCATTCGCCAGCGGGGGCCGAGTCATCCTTTGTGGAAGTGGGTTTGCAAAGGTTAGCAGTAGCCGACAGGCTTTATTCTCCAGTCGTGGACGCACTCCAACCTAAGAAACCGGGTTTTTTATCTAATCTACGGGATGCAAGCAAATATGAGGGTGAAAAACCCGGTTTCTGGCCACCGCTGCGTAGCTCGTAATTCTTTTAAATCCGTTAAATTCCGTACATTGCTCGTTGCCGAACTTCCTTCTGCTGTATCACGCAAAGCGAGGCAAAATCTGTGCTGAGGGAGACTGTTGAAGTGGAATCTCGATCGCAAATTCTGCTCCTTTTCCCGGTTCCGAAAAGCACTTCAATTCGCCGCCGTGTTGGTTGACAACAATTTCATAGCTAATCGAGAGTCCCAAACCGGTTCCTTGGCCGACTGGCTTAGTAGTAAAGAAAGGGTCAAACAACCGCTTCCGAACATTTTCTGTCATCCCCGGGCCGTTGTCAGAAATTTTAATTATTACCTTTTTTTTCTCAATTAACTCCGTGCGAACCCGAATCGCAGGAATCGGGCGGGTAGAGTTAGAAAGTGATGATTGACTATTTGTACAAGACTGCTCTTGCTCGCCTAGGGACTTGTTCTGGCTGTTTTTATCGACATTTTCGTGTTTGTTCGACTCAACAAGAGCGTAAATTGCATTAACTAAAATATTCATAAATACCTGATTGAGCTGTCCGGGATAGCAATGCACCAGCGGCAAGTCGCTGTATTCTTTGTGAATTGCGATCGCTTCCAGCCCAGGTTTCCCTTTAAGCTGACTTTGCAACAGCATAATCGTGTTGTTGATACCGTCGTGAATGTTGACCTGCTTCATTTCAGCTTCGTCTAACCTGCAAAAATTCCGAAGCGACAAAACGATGTCGCGCACTCTTTCTGCACCTTGCTGCATAGAATTTAAGACTTTCGGCAAGTCTTCAACTAAATAATCGAGTTCTATTTTTTCTGCTTCCGCTGCAATTTCCGGTATCAATTCGGGACAGTGCTGCCGATAGATGTCGAGCATCCGCATTAAACCTTCCGTATACTCTTTAGCGTGGTGCAAATTGCTGTAGATAAAGCCGATCGGGTTGTTGATTTCGTGAGCTACTCCTGCTACTAACTGCCCCAAAGAAGACATTTTCTCTGTTTGAATTAGTTGAGTTTGAGTGCGCTGAAGTTCCAGCAGGGCAAGTTCGAGCTGTTGGGCTTGATGTCTCAATTGCGCTTGCGACTCGCGCATCGCCACTGTTGACAACTCGTGAATTTGCAACTGAGACAGCAGCAGTTGGTGTACGTCTAAAAGTTTGTAAGTTTCGGGTTCTACCTGTACTACAATTGGTTCGTGGATTAGTTCGGGCGATCGCTCCAAAGACTGCCGCACTGCCGTCATAATTGAGGTTTCGCGATCGAGAACCAACATATCAGTTTTAGTAAAGCGGTAGAGTATGAACAAAGGCTGTTGAGAAAATAACTCCAAGCTGTAGGGGCGGCTCATGTGTTCAAAAAAACGCCGCCGCGAAATCATCCCTGTAAACTTTCCTTGCTTAGTGATGATGATGCCGGGAACTAAAGGGTTTGCTTGAAAAATTTTAGCAACTTCGTTCCCCGGACACTCAGACTCTAGGAGAAAGTCGTAGAGGGTTAATTCCTGTAGAGTCGATCGCAAACCAAGCGGCGATTTCAGGGGACTCAACCCGTCATTTTCATACACTGCTCCCTCCTTTGGTAATTGGCAGTAGCGGTTGGATGCTGGAGTATTGCGTACTATTTGGACTGCATTTTCGACTCTTTTTATAGCTAAAAAATCAACTCTACTCTGCTCGCTCGAATTGAGTTAATTCAGCAGGATTTTTTTTTCCTTAAATAGTGCTGGTGTCACCCGAAATGAGCTTGCAGGTTAGATTAATTTAACAGCAGACACCCCTTTGAAACCTGACTGTGTAGTAAATTTTATCTCTCCAAGATTCTACTAATCCGAATATAGCAGTCATAACTATTTTTAATGTTTGATGACATTAATTTGCTTCAGATTGAGAGACATCTGCGGCCTGTGGCAGTACATTTGGTATCACCCCTTGCGTAAAATTATATTACAATAAAACAAGACTAGCGACAAATTGGCAGCCGATCGCCCACTTTTATAATTCAGCCAAAACCGGTTTCGGGCAACGGCCAATAAATCTCAATTGTCAGTTTTTTCGCACAAATGCCGATCGCTCTGAGCCCGAAGATTGTATTGTAGGTAGTCTTCCAGCCAGGGACACCCGATTCCGAGCAATTTGTCAAGTTCGGCAGCTTATACTTTAGCAGCATCGAGAGTCCAAAGCTTCACCGACGAATCTTTCCCGGCAGATGCTAACGTTGTGCGATCGGGAGTAAAACTCATACTCCACACATCGGCTTGATGTGTCCTAAAAGTTGGCAGCAAAGTGCCATCAGGCCGCCAAAGTCTCACCTTACCGTCCATACAGTCCCCTGCGAGCATCTTGCTATCGGCGCTCCAACTGACACTACTCAAACCTGCTGTAGAATCGTCTAGAATTTTGAGCAACTTGCCGCGGGTGTTCCAAAGTTTCACCTTCCAATCGTGACTCGCAGAGGCAATCATCTCGCCAGATGGCGAGAAATTGCAGCCCCACACTTCATCTCCGTGTCCTAAAAGAGTTTTCTCAAGTCGAAACTATTTTTCTCCGCTGCCTTTCCCTAGTTTGACAGTTCGATCCTGACTGCTGGAAGCCAACATATTGCCGTCGAGACTGAACCTGACTGATGTAACTGGTCTAGTATGTGCTTTTAAAGTTTGCAGCAAAACGCCGCCTGCATTCCAAATCTTAATAGTTTTATCATAACTGGCAGTAGCAATTAGTTGGAAGTTGGGATCAAACTCGCGCTCAAAACTAAATCTAGGTGTCCTTTCAAAATTTGCAGCAAAGTTTCGTCGCGGCGCAAAATTCTCGCAGTATTGTCAAAACTTGTAGAAGCAATTAACTGACTGTCTAGACTGAAAACAACCTCAGTAATTGAATTTTTGTGTCCTGGCAAACTCAAAATCAGCTTGCCGTTTGGCTGAAAAACTTTAACAGTAAAGTTGTCAGCCGCACTCACAATTAACTTGCCATCGGGGCTGAAATTAGCCGTGTGTCCGTTAGCCAAACGATTGCGCTCTCGGACTAGATTTACCGTGCGGAAATTGTAGCAATATTGACAAATTTTGTGAGTTAGGAATGGCTGTCCTCCCGTCCAAGCTAATATGTGTTTGATAATTTCTAGGGAATTTTTTATTTTTTAGCCCATCCTTGAGCTAAAAGTATGGCTTCTGCAAAATCAAATCCTTTGAGTTCAATGGCGCGCCCTATATAAAACGGAGTTTGGGTTTTGTCAGAGATGAAGTTTTGAGGAGTAGCGACTCCAAATAAGGCAAAACTCAGGCGATTATATTCGGGATTTTCGGCGCGTTTGTTGTAGCAGCGGCGCAACATTGCAAAAAAGTCGTCGCTGGAGAAGTTGAGGGAGAGAATGCTGTCAATTTCATCGATAAAAATAACGATATCGCGATCGCTCGAAGGAAGCAATACCTGTTCGATAAATTCATTTAATCTGACGACTGGCGACAAGTGTTCTCGATCGCGCCACCAAGTCCTGAGATTCATTTTAATTTTAAAGCTGTTGGGGAGAGTGGCTGTAAAGTTGGCATACCAATGCACGGGAGTTATTTGGGCAGTGCCAATTCCTGTGATGTCAACAATCGCGCAGGCGGTGTTTTCTGTTTGCAAGCGGCGCGCTATTTGCACCCGCAGGCTCGATTTTCCCATTTTCTGCCCGGTGAGCACGTAGCACAATTAGCCTGCTTTTAACGAGTCGTAAAGTTCGCGATCGGCTGATCTGGTGACGTAGTTAGGAGCATTCGTCGGTAAACTGCCGCCAACTTGATATTCAAATTCTGTTGTTGGCAAATCGCACACGGAGCATCAAGGAGAAGCTGAAGGAAATAATTCTATTTTACCTGAGATATTGCACCATTTTCAATAAGCCTTTTACGGGCGGGCTAGAAGAGCAAGGGCCCACAAGAAAATTTACTCTTTGTGGAACTGGCCAAAGAGCCCGTTCAGCGAGAATAGTGCAATCTATGAGTTTTAGCCAACTTTTCCCCAACCTCCATTTCAATTTGAGAAAGTTGCTTTGGTTGCGATAATATTTCGATCGTTATTACTTCTCCTTCTCCTTGATTTTAGGCAATTCTCATTAGAAACTCTAAGATGTTGATTTGAGGAACCTTGGGGGGTATGATTTTTTTGGGCGATCGCACTGAGCTAAATTGAACTGATATTTGAGGAAAGTAAGCGACGGTTTCCATGTGCGAGTTGCCCAGCTAGATGTGCTAACCATATAAACGGCCCGACGATCGTACTTTCAGTACAATGTCAGTATTTCAACCTGCACACTTGTTGAGTCTGACTCTGTGAGAGTGTGAATGTCGCTCTTATCCTTTGGCTGTATGGATTGGAGGTTTTTGAAGGGTGAGGCGGTGCCAGGCCCAGAGGCAGACAGTTAACCAAGCGGCACAAGGAAAGTCGGCAGCTAACGCCCGCGCAGGAAGGATTTTAGGCTCTCGCCATCAAAGAGCAAGAGAGAAAAGCACGACAGCACCAGCAGCAATATCACCCAAAAGAATGATTGATCGACAAAAAGTTGCGTGTTATAATTCTCAATAATTCTATACAAAAATACTTTTACCTAAAAGGAGAACAAAAAATGGAGACACCTACAGATCGCCTACAAGAACCGGTCGGGACAAGAGAACTCGAATCAATACCTGTATCTGAAAAAGTTTCTGCCGACAAAGTTACTCAGGTTAATTTTGAAACGACTCCTTTAGAAACCCCTGCTTATACTCAGGAAAAAGTTAGCGTCGAGGAGTTGAAGATTAACGGCAACGAGTTGGTTGCTAAAGTTAAAGAACTGATTCACGAAGGCAATATCCGCCGCATCATTATCAAAAATGAAGAAGGACGGATATTGGTAGAAGTTCCACTGACGGTGGGAGTAGTCGGCGGAGTCATCGGTGCGGCTTTGTTTCCAGTCATTGCAGCAATAGGAGCCATAGGTGCATTAGTAGCTCACATGACTATCATCATTGAAAGAACAGAGTAAAAAAAACTCGGTTGTTAGTAATGCTGATGTCCGGTTAATTTCCGGTAATAAGGCTTGTTTGTAGTGAGTACGATTGTTCTCTCTTTATGGATGAGAAAAAACTTGCCTTTATTACTACGATTAACCTAATTGTGGTTATCTAACCGGACTTAAACAAATTTCAAGCCCAAACACAGCATCGAACTGGCTTTAGAAGCAGAGAATACCTCCCAATTTTCGTTTACTCACTTCACAAACGTAAAAGATATCGCTGTTCTCAACACTTCGAGCGCCTCTGTAAAGGTTTTTAACGGGACTTAGACCAAAAATGAGGCAAAAATGGCTTCAAACCTAGATAGAGACTTTTAGCTCGACAGGGCATAAATCTAGTATTTACAAGGGTTTGAGGCATTTTTAGGTCATGGACATCTTTCCCTTGCGATCGAGAGGTTTTCAGCCCCTTTAGGAGCCTTAAAATGTCTAAGTCCCATTAAAGGTTTATTTGCCCACCTAAGTCTTCATCCTCCGCTTAAGGTATACCAGATAATGAAAGTGTAGGCAAAAAAAACAAAATTAAATGCCTCATTAAACTGCGTTTATCTCTGACTTGATATTCTTTCAGTCCTCATCATCATCAGAGCTTCACGAGAGAAAACTTCGACCCAATTTCTTTGTAAATAGGTCTATGCTATCCACTCCCCTGTTACCGTTGAAAAGTCAACATTAGTCATCAAATAATCAATTTCACTGGCTTCATCGAAAGTAGCTGCATTCATGACGCTCGCTATTACTTTCTTGTTTGTGTAGTTTGATAACTCGATTTATATTCTGGCTAACCACACCGTAATCGTTTTTTTTACTTGTACCGAAAATTAGCTAAAGCCTTTTGGGGCAAGGCTTTAGCTAACTCGTCTCCTGGAATATCCTATTTATCATCTGCTCCTTTTTGAATTATTACTTTTCGATTTTTGGCGATTCGTCCTATGTATTTTAATTTCCTTTTCTCTAATTTTTGTAAAAAATTTGTATTATTGCCATACCCAGCATCAATTAGCACTATCGAGGTTTTTTCGCTCACTTTCTCCCAATAATCCGCCTAAATAGTTTTTCAACTCTCGTTTTTGGGCTTGATGACCAAAGATATCGTCAAATCTTTGACACCATTTATCAAAGCAGGGGGGCATTGCGGCGGGGCTTGTGTCTTTCATTGCTCATTTTTTAGATTTATACGCTTGCAGAGCAGGCATTATAACTCATTTAGCCCGTATTTTTTGTTTAAGTCCCGCGAATCCTATTCCTTTGGGGAACTTGGACAATCACTCTAAGGGTAGAGCCTGGTTAATGCGTTGGGGAGTTAAATTGGATACAAATGAAGGAAAAACCAAAAGTTCTCTAAACTCCTAAGCAGAAAGCTGTTAAGCATTTAAACTCGGTATGACCAAAATGCCAAATGCTTACACCTGAATCTTCACAGTGAGTGAATCGAAAGAACTGATTTCAATGCAGAACCGCTTAGCTCAAGTTTTCAAACTGAAGCATCTCCTACAGACTAATATTTTTTGAATAGTTGTGACGAAGATAATTATGAAACCTAACGAAGAAAATAGCTCTAGCCGTGAAATTCATCAAGAAGTTCACACAGATGCAAGTAACGGTCACGTCAGTACAACGCGAACTACTACAAGTGTTCCGAGTACAGCGGCGAAGGCTTCTAAAGAAGCAGCTCATCACCAAGGTTACGTACAGGGTGAAATGGCGGAAAACCACCGCCAAGTTGGAGTCCAAGAAGTCCGCGATAATCAGAATGCTGGTCGCGGGTTACTGTTAGGGATTCTTCTTGCTTCTTTGACCGGCTTAGTTCTGGGCAGTATATATTACTTTAATCGGGGTGAGGAGGCTCCTACTCCTACTGCTGCTCCTGTGATTGTTGTACCGAAATCGAATCAGCCTTCAGCAACACCTGCTCCGACTCGGACTATAGAGAGAGAAAAAACGATCATTGAAAAGATTGTTCCGGTGCAACCATCTCCAGTTCAAAAGGCTACGCCTGCTCCTCAACCAAGTGCAGCTCAAAAGGCTACTCCGGCTCCTGAACAAAGTCCGGCTCCCAATATCAATATTACAATTCCAAATTCACAGCAGCAAGATGCACCCGCTCAGCAAGCAGCGCCGTCTCCATCTTCGCCGTCAAATAATACCAATACTACGGTTCCGAATTCGGAGAACGAGCCAGCTACC
Organism: Microcoleus sp. Pol7_A1; assembly: GCF_036701085.1. Classification (NCBI taxonomy): domain Bacteria; kingdom Bacillati; phylum Cyanobacteriota; class Cyanophyceae; order Oscillatoriales; family Microcoleaceae; genus Microcoleus; species Microcoleus sp. Pol7_A1. The sequence continues at coordinate 90,876 of NZ_JAUBQD010000012.1, read as the reverse complement.
ACTCCGCCAACTCCAGCACCTGAGAGTTCAGCTACTCCATCTCCAACTCCAGATGATGGCGCTTCTGGAGCAGGTACCAGCGGCGAAACTAATACGCAAAGCCAGACTGATTCTAATCCTACGGGTACGGCTGTACCTGATAGCAACCCCGGCGCACAGGGTGCACCTGGTTCACAGCCATAGAAGTTGGATGTCTAATTAGTCCGCCTGGGGTTAAAACCCCAGACTCATAGCTAAAGTCCTTTAAAGAGGGCTTTTTTTTATGGTTTAAATGAATATTTCTTCAATCATAGGCGATCGGGCATCTTGCGTTGTATTTTTCGGGTGGGCTACGAGAACCCACCCCACAAGAATTTCATCAAACTTGACTGTAAAATTTAGATGCGCCTGGGCTTACCAAGATTAGCGGAACTCAGACAAAAACTGAGGCGAAAATGGCTTCAAACCTCGATAAAGAGAGATTTTTATCTCTACAGGGCATAAATCTAGTATTTACAAGGGTTTCAAGCATTTTTAGCTCATCGACCTCTTTCCCGCGATCGAGAGGTCTTCGGCCCCTAAAGGGGCCTTAAAATGTCTAAGTCCCACTAATCGGAGATCGTGGCTGAACTCCATAAACCAGGTTTCGGCGATCGCGAACTTTTTAAGATTGTGCCAACCTCTCCTAAGAAAGAGTTTGGTGAGCTAATTTAACTTTCCCTAAAGCCATCTTCCTGCTGTCAAAGAGTTTCATCACCCCAGAGGAGATCGTGTCGATTACATCGGGAGAACAGTAAGACAGAAACTCTTCCGACGAATTAGGGTCGGCAAAAAAATCTTGAGCTTTCTTCAAAAAATTTTCAGTTTCAGCAAAGCCGATAGATTTGATAATAAACGTAGCTACGGGAGAGTTTTTAATATCATAGCGAGATTCTTGATTTCGTCCTATTGCTAACAAATTTAAAACCTCTCTTTCTAATTGACTTTCTAATGGGTAGGCGCTCTGTTGTTTGGGCAAGTAATCCTCCAAAACCGCTGTTTTAGATCCGGGTGCGCGCAATTCTCCCATCATAGTTGAAAGCGGAATATCCCGCCCCAAGCGGTAGGAAAGAGCTTCTAAAATGGCGATTGTAATTAGCTTGATAGCCAGATAAAGTTTAGCAACTTCGATATTTTTTCGAGTTCTGGCAATCAGGTTAGCGTAGGTTGCATCATCCGGCTCTTGCCTAAACTGCTGGAAAACCAGTTCGGGTTTGAGGAACTTCAAAAATCCTTCCATTTTTTGCAGAGACCTGCGATATTCGACAACAGTATAGGTATTGGTCTGGCTCAATTCGTGGTTGGTTTCTGGCATCAAGTTCCAGGTATTGTCTAAGAAATTAGAGGACTTGGGAGAGGCAAAATTCTCTACATCACGATTTGCTAACCTGACCGCTCGCTTGACAATTTCTACGGTTTGGGCATCGCTCCATCCCAATTTAAAATCGCGGTTCGCACTTACCAAACGCTGGTACAAAAGTTCGATCGCACTCAAACCACTGGGCGAAAGCGGACGAAAAGGAATAGTAGCTTCGATGCAAGAGGCGATTTCGGCGATCGTACTAGCTGGCAAAAAAGGCTCTAAACATTTGGCAGCAATAACGGCACTCAAAAATTCGTTTTGGCCGCCAAACGGAGAGAGAGCCTTGCCGGGAATAAACCCAAATACTGAGGCCACTAGGTGATACATGGCATCGTTGGGCAGTTCGGTTTCATCTCTAATAACTAACTGCGATCGCACCTCTTTGACAAAAGGACAAAGGGCGCTACTAATATTGAAACTGACACCCTGATCGACTTGCACGTACACGAGGTCGTGAAACAGCGCAGCCAGCACCTCGATCGGATCGACTGACCCCCCGACCTCAAAAATGTGTTCCGACGTGTGAAAGTAGCGCCAAGGCCCTCTCATCGTTTGAATGATGAGCTCAGCTATCTCCTCCAGCATCGGAATCTCTACTCGACCTCCCAATTGCTCGATCGAGCTTACCAAGCAATCCAAGCACCGTTTTTGTTCTCCCAAAAGCTCCATTTACGCACCTCCAGTGCATTCCCTGATTGTCTTGCGTTTGATTGCATGGTATCAAAACACGCTGCCATCCTGCCATGATTCGTCACTCAAAAATTGCAAATTTTAGGGAAAAAGAGGGAGAGGGGGGAGGGAAAGAGGGAGAGGGGGGGATGGGGAGAGGGAGAGAGAGGGAGATAGGGAAATTAAATATTAAAAATTCTGCATTTGTGGAGATTCGGGCAACTTGGGCGATCGGTATCATAAATTACAGTCAACCTGAGAAAAAGTTGGTAAAGCCTTGATGAATTTTTGATGAATTTTTGATGAATTTTTGACAAAAGCTGTGGGTGGGCGGCTGGCAATTCAGCTTTAAGCTGCTGCGGTGTAAATGCTGCGTCCAGCCTCAGAATAACATTCGTAGACGTGCTGGTAAATCTCTTGACATTTGCGCTGATACGCTTCGGTTGAGTAGCTTTCGGGCAGTCGATCTAAAATTTCCTCGATCGCCACTTTAACTGCTGCTTTGGTTTGCTGTCGCCTGCGCCAATCTAACACTAATTTTTCTTATTTGAGGGTTGACAAAAGTTCCTTGGCTACTTGTTTAAATTTTTGCTTTTCTTTCTCGGTTAAAGTAATATCTGGTTTGGTCAATAAGTCAAAAATCGCTAATTCTTCCTCTGCCGAGTTCTCGGATATTGCACGTTTATCCTCAAAATAGAGTTCTTGGGCAAACTCCACCAAATCGGCAAATAATGTCTCGACATTGCGATAACTGCTGTTGTATTCATCAATCAGTTGCGGGAACTTGTCTAAGTAATTCATCCGGCTTTTGTTGAGGCGTAGCATCTGGGTTAGTTGGCTGCTAATTATGCCTTTGAGTTTCTCTGTTTCGGTGTGTTTGTAACCCGATGCAAATAGGGCTTTGAGCCAGAAATTATATCAGCATGAAGGTCGGTAAAAGCTTCACAGCTTCTGAATTCGGGAAACAAATTTCTGTAATAGCTACAATACTCATCAATCAATTTCAAAGTCGAATTAGCTTGGCGAGGCTAAACCATAGACCCAGCTCTGCTTTGAGAGATTTTAGTCTATTATACTCGGACGCTTTGTGACACAAGAGCGATACCACAAGAGTTTTGAATTTTTTTATGTCGGGAGGGTTAGCGATCGCCCTCGCCAAGTCCAGCCCCAACCGGTTTCTGTTTTAGCTGAATAGCCCTTGCTGTGAGTGCGGACTTGCTATCGCCTGGAAGTCTCTGGGGGTAAAGCTTTTCCAGTTGCTTGAGCTGGTTTTTCTTTAAACCTATAAGGTTGCCGTAGATAGGTCTTTTCTCGCTTAGATAGAATTTATTTATTATTTAGGCTTGACTTCGCCCTTGAGTGCATTTACTCAAAAAATATTGCAGTTTTCATGGTTAGTCGCTAGAATAGCCAAACTGTCAAGTAAAATCATCCCAACAACGAGACAGACATTTCCGATATCCGCTTATGACCATTGCCTATACTCCACCTTGGCTGCTGAACAACGGCATATTAATGACGTTGTACACCGCATTAAGGGCTAGTCGCGGTTGGGAAAAGACGATCCCTTACCCAGAGCCCCCTTACCGAGAACACATCTTTACTGGTGCCTGTGGAGTCCCGATTTTCGGCTGGGTTGCCATCCCCGAAAATCCCCGATATACCATTGTCGGCACTTACGGCATTACTGGCGATCTGGATAATCAATGGTTTCTGAGGCTACTAGGCCGTAAAGCCTATGCCCAAGGCTGTGCAGTGGTATTATTTGACTGGCGAGCTCACGGCAAAACAGCCAAACTCTCTCCCACCCTGACTTCTGATGGCCTATACGAAGGCGAAGATTTCGTTCGGATTGCTGCCGCTGCTAAAGAAATGGGATGTCCCGCGCCTTTTTGGTTCACGGGTTATTCCCTGGGCGGACAATTAGCCTTGTGGGCCGTAAAATCAGCTCAGACGATCGCAGATTGGGGGCCTGACTTAGGGCTCGAAGAGTCAGAACTAGCAGGCGCGGCGGTGATTTGCCCCAGCTTGGACTCGAACCGTTCTTTATCTTATCTAGTTAAAGATGAGTGGGGGAAATTTTTAGAAAAAGCGATCGCGCGACAGTTAAAAAAACTAGCAAAAAAGATCGCCGCATCGCATCCAGGGGCGATCGATCCTGCCGCTATTGAACGCGCAAACAGCATTTGGGGCTTTGACCATGAACTGGTAATTGGCCCGTTAGGTTTCTCCTCTGTGGAAGAATACTATGACGCTAGCAGCGCTCTACACATTTTGCCTCACCTCAAAAAACCCACTTTCATCCTCTATGCAGCGGACGATCCGATGTTTGACCCGGTGCTTGTCTCTGAGTTGCAAGCCATTAGCGCGAACAATCCTGCCTTAGAATTAGTGGTGACAGCCTACGGCGGTCATGTTGGGCATATCAGTAGTAAACGTTGTCAGCATCAATTTGCTGATAGCGATCGGTGGTGGGCATGGAATCGGATTTTACAGTGGTTCGATGCCTTGAGTGTTGATTGAGATTATCAAATAAAACCTGAAAACTCCTCGGCAATAGCTGCGGGGAGGAAAGGATTAGGGGGTTTAATCCCTCCAGTCCAGAACCTTAAAACTATTTTGCAAAAACACCAGACATCTGGGCAAAAGCTAAATGGCTGACTGGGAATGAATTGTGCATAATTTGCACAGCCGCTTGACTTCAGCGAGATGTGACGACAGCATCAGGATTAGAAGCAATTATAGTTAAAAACTGGTGAATAAATATCGATTAATTTACTCGTTTTTTTGACAATTGTGTCAGCTATTAACTAGGTAAAACTAAAGCTCCTACTCTCAATCTAATCAAACCGCAAATTGCGAGGATTACTCTCTCGTAATGCCTTTTTCTTAACCCAATTTTTTATTGAGCCACTGGAAATCAGCATTCCCCCAGCACCACAAGCCGGGTATAAAATTTCCTCGCAATTCGGCTCTATTACATCGACAATCAGCTTTACCAGTGAAATTGGAGTAAAAAACTCTCCGCCTTTGGGCCCTTCTTTTTGAGCAAAATTCCCCGGAAATACTGATAAAATTTCCTAAACGCATCCTCATTAATATTTGCTCTGGGAATTCGATTTAAGATTTTCAACAACTCCCGCAAAATCGGTTTTTCCAAGCTGTAATAATTTCTAGGCAAACCGCCGCCCAGTTGCTCATTTTCATCTGCGATCGCCTTCATCGCCGCATTAATCGCGCCGCCAATATTCTCCGCTTCCGCAGGGCAAACTTATAGTCAACATAGAGGAGAAAAAACAACCCCAAAACGGGGACGGAATATTGCGAAGGCTTGAGTTTAGAGTTGGCCCGCTCGTTCGTCGGCTGCTTCCCAAAGGCGTTTTTCGAGTTCGGTGTAGAAGGCTTGCATTGTTAGTGTTATCTTCCACGTCCTTGATAGATTCCCTCGTCCTCGGCAACAACAAACAGCACCGCCTCGTACAAACCCTTATTTGAGTTTAGATACGATCGCTCGCATCAAAACCAAAGAAACCCGGTTTTTGGCCGTTGCTGTCGGTTTTGACGAAGTATTTTCGTAAAACACCCGGTTTCTGACTGCCTGCGCGTCAAACCAAAGAAACAAAGAAACCGGGTTTTTGGCCGTTGCTGTCGGTTTTAACGAAGTATTCTCGTCCAAAACCCGGTTTCTGAGTACCCGCGCGTCGATTTTCAGCTTTTAGAGAGAGGTAAAAACTCGCCCGATCGCTACACTATGATTAACTAGGAACTCAGCAATTTGGGAGAAGAGGTGAATTGAAATTCGTGTCCGACCCGCGAATAACAGTCAAAATCCGCAAAATGAAAGAGCGGGTGCGGTGGCAAGAACAGTCGATCGTCGATCGGGGAATCGACCAAACTCGGATGGTTTTGGAATCTCCAACCACCGACTCTCCAGAGTTTTCGTTTTTAGTCGCAGGCGACAGCGGCACGGGCAACCACCGCGGCCACAATCCCCAGCGGCAAGTGGCCGAACTGATGCTCTCGGAGCGCGAAAATTGCCGTTTCCTCCTCCACACGGGCGATGTCGTTTATCTCGTCGGTTCCAGCGAATATTACTTGCAAAACTTTATTCGCCCCTACCGAGAATTTATAGTCGGCGGCGAGCAACCCTCTCGGATTGCCCACGATCGCATGGTGTTTAACTTTCCGTTTTTACCCGTACCGGGAAACCACGACTATTACGACTTGCCCATAGTCTACGGCCTTCTGTCGGCGACAGCTTTGCCGCTGCGTCGGCTGTTGGGTTCCAAGTTGGATCTCGATGTCGGCTGGCACGGTTCCGATCGCGGAAATACCTACGCTAAAGCCTTTCTCGACTACCTCAAAGCTCACAAAATGCCGGGAGATCTCGATCGCCACCTAGACGCCCACTACACCGCCAGCACCAGCACAGGCCGCTGCCTCCGTTACCAACCCGGACGCTTTACCCGCTTACCCAACCGCTATTACACGTTCCGCAGCGGCGGCATCGACTTCTTCGCCCTCGACTCCAACACCTTCAACGAGCCCTTGCCGATCCCGAAAACCAAACAGGGCGACATTCGCCGCCAGAATTTGGAACTCGATCGGCAGAAGTTGGAACAAGAAAAATTGGCAATGCTCGAAATCTGCGCTCGGCTGAACCCCCAAATTCCCGAGGAAGCCGAACAGCTAGACGACTTGGCAGCCAAATTAGAGCAAGTTGACGAAATCCTGATGGATATTGACAAACAACTGTCCCCCGACAAAACAGCTACAGACGTTGAACAGCTCGAATGGCTGAGAAAAAGACTGATTGCGTCTTGGGCTGATTCCGAGGTGCGGGGGCGGGTAATTTACCTACACCATCCCCCCTACGTGACCGAGGCGACAAAGTGGAATCAAGCTCAAACTTTGGCGGTTCGGTTGCGATTGCGCGAGGTACTCGACGGGGTAGCCGATGCAGTTGGGGAGGCGGCGCGGGGGCGTCCGCTAGTAGATTTGGTGCTGACCGGCCACGCTCACTGTTTGGAATACCTGCGGACTGGGGATACCGGACACGGCGACTCTGGGATTAATTGGATTGTCTGCGGGGGAAGCGGCCACAGTCTCCGCCGCCAGCGCCCGGAAGGGCCGGTGTTGCATGAAGTATCCAGTCCAGAAGCTTATCGGTTGGCGCGCGAGGGCGGGCGATCGCAAAAAGACTCTCGGCGGATAGCGGAATCTTTGCTATTTGTCGGCCGCAGCGGTCAAGGTTCCCACAAACGCCGTCCTTATTCGTGTTTGCGGATTGATGTTTTGGACGGGTGTCCTCCCAAGTTCCGCATCCGACCTTTGGTTGTCGAACGATTTGAGGGAAAATGGCACGAGATCTCGATCGAACCTTTTGTGATTTAACTTTCGTTTTTCTGTAAGTCTCGATCCCCCTGAAAAAGGTGGACTTTGACCGATTCCGGTTCCCTCCTTTTTTAAGAGGGGTTAGGGGGGATCGAGAGCCGAATGCTCTATCAACTTAATTCAGGACAAAAATTCAATGATTGCTAATTTAACCGCCACCGGCTGGGAAATTATTTACCACCGCGCCCACGCTTTGCTCGCGGCGCAACTTGGCGGACAGTGGAAGCGCTCGAAATCTCCGGTTCGCCTCTACGAAACCATAGCGGCTATTTCGCATCACGATGATTTGGAGAAAGAGTGGGAAGAGAATATTTTGACTGAAGCGGGCGCGCCCTTTGATTTTACGTTGCAGACGGAAACCTCTCTGCCGAAAATTAAAGCCATGGCGCAGAATGCCCTATATCGCGGTCGCTGGGTAGCAATGCTGATTTCTATGCACATGAGCTTTCTCAATGAAGGAAAGCGGGGAGAGTCGAAGGAACTCGACGAGTTTTTGGACGAACAACTGGAAAATCAAAAAAAATGGCGCAAAGAGTTGCAAGTTTCCGAGAAAGATGCTAAGGCAGCTTATGCTTTTTTCCAGTGGTGCGATCGGCTATCATTAATTCTTTGCAGCCGCGAATTACCCGCCGGAGAACGAGCTTTAGAAATTAGTGTCGGCCCGGACGGTAAGCGCTACGATATTGTACAGAACAGCAACGAACTCGTGACTGTAACTCCTTGGCCTTTTGAAGAAGATAAGTTTACTGTTAACGTCGAAGCGTGCCACTTGGATCAAGTCAAGTTCGACAGCAACCAGGAAATTAAGGAAGCGCTGCACAAAGCTCCCCGCGAAGTCTTAGAGTGGACTTTTGTCAAGTCTTAATTGAACCTCTAGCAAAAATACTGCACCGTTCTAGGTTTGTAGGGAGAACTTCAGTCGTTCGAGTTTTATGAGGACTGAAGTTCTCACTACAAACCAATTTGATTGTTGCCGATTGAACGGACATAATATTATCAATGAGCCATCACCAATTACCGATTACCCATTACCAATTACCAAATATGAAACGTTCAGCCTGTCTAATTTTCAATCCCGTTGCCGGTAACAGCGACCCCGACCAAGACTTAGCTAGAATTCAGGAACTTTTAGAGCCTTTTATTGACTTAGACATTCGGCTGACAACCCGAGAATTAGACGCAGATCAAATCGCCCGCGAAGCAGTTGCTAGGGGAGTTGAGGCTATTATTGCTTCCGGGGGCGACGGCACATTATCCGCAGTGGCTGGGGCGATTGTGGGCACAAATATTCCTTTAGGAATTATTTCGCGGGGAACTGCGAATGCTTTTGCTAATGCTTTAGACATTCCGAATACAATTGAAACCGCCTGCGCAACTATTTTTGGAGGGTTGACGCGGGTGGTGGATGCGGCGATTTGCAACGGTGAAATGCCGATGGTTTTGTTAGCTGGAGTGGGTTTTGAGGCAGAAACTGTCGAACTAGCCGATCGCGACATGAAGAATCGCTGGGGAATGCTGGCTTACATTCTGTCAGGAATTAAACAGTTAAACAATTTAGAAAGATTTGAAGCGGAAATCGAAACCGAAGATAAAATTATCAGCCTTACTGCTGTCGCCGTGACAGTGGCGAATGCAGCGCCGCCTACTTCCATTTTAGCTCAAGGGCCTGCCGGGATTATTGTTGATGACGGCTTGCTGGACGTGACGCTCGTGGCGCCTCAGAATAAAGCTGGGGCGATCGCAGCTTCTTATCATCTATTGCAAACAGCTTTGAGCGGCAATGCTACGGATCGCGACGACATCGGTTATTTGCGGGCAAAAAAAGTAACAATTAGTGCCGATCCGCCTCAAAAAGTGGTTGTAGACGGCGAAATCATCGGTCTGACTCCGGTTTCTATTGAGTGCGTTCCGGGAGGTTTAACTATTTTTGTACCGCGAGTTGAAGAAGAGCGCGTGGTGGAAAAACTCACCGGTTTAGCGGACATCGAAATTACATTGAAACCCTTAGATGAAAATTTTTAGCGACACAAACAATAAGAAAGACCGCCCGGGCGGTCTTTCATTTTTAGGCGTCTAAAATTTGGCGAATACGGCGCTCCAAACGTTCGAGATCGAGTCCACCTTCATCGCGGCTGATGCGGCGCACGGTGACGTTAACATTGCTCAAATCTGCCAGCAAATCTTGGAGGATTTCTTGTTGCTGCCTAGCTTGAGTTATTTCGCGCGGTTCCTGCACGAGGTCGCGGATGATGGTGTCTTCGGCGCGCGAAGCAACGATCGGGTCTACTTCGCCATCTACGTGCACGAAAGTGCGGCGACCGGGCCCCCGTTCTTCTTCAATTGGTATTACTGCTGTTACTCGATCGGAGCGTACATATTTGCCAAATCCCAGGTGGACTAAGACAGAAGATTGTATTTTCATAGATAGCAAGATTTATTTGTTAGTTATCTATATTTTAACTTTGAGAACTATGATGTGACCACTAATCTGAGAGCTATTATTACTACAATATATGTCGGTTTTTTCTCGCTATTATAGTGGTCATATTTAGTAAAAAATGGTAATATATTTTAGGATATTCCCACGCTGCCGCAGTGGTTAAAATATTCGCCTAATCAGACAGTCCGGCAGGGGTTGAAACCCCCGCCTCATAGCGAAAGTCCTCTTAAGAGGACTGAATAATTTATTGAAAATTATCCTATTTGTGGGTAAAAAATTCGCAAATAATGTTAGTGCATATCAAGATAATACCTGGGTCGAATCAAATTACTAAATAAAATATGATTCCATAGTCCTCTTTAGAGGACTTTTGCTATGAGACAGGGGTTTCAACCCCTGGCGGACTATCGGAATATGGCAAATCTCGGATTGTTAGATTCCTGTCGGAATATGGCAAATCTCGGACTGTTAGATTACTGTCGGAATAGGGCAAGTCTCGGATTGTGCGAATCTCGGACTTTCAGTGCGCGACAGTTGGCTGATGGGTTAACATAAAATTCAAGCAGTTTGCGATGATCGCCCGCAACACATTTCAGGGAAACAGCCTACCGATTTGAGATTTGAGCATTACAACCGCGGATAAACAGGAAGACCTCCATGATCCCAATTAGTATCGACTTAGTTATCAGTCTCCTGACTGCAATTCCCATCGCTTCCATCAAAGACAAGCTTCAGCGCAACGAAGCTGTCATCAAATTATTAAAAAAATTCAACATCGAACCCGACGCGCCGCCAGCCGATTTCGCGGGAGTCTATATTTATACTTTAGTAGAGTATGGCGCTGGGAAACCCAAGCAGATTTTAGAACTATTTCGGCAACCAGAGATTAAAGAAGCATTTCGCAAAGCCTTCGAGTCCGACAGCCCAGCTATGCTGGTGAAAGCAGGCGAAGAATATCTCAGCCAGTCTGCTTTAGGCCAAGAAATTCGAGATTTAGCCATTGACCCCAGACGGGAATTCATGGCATTTGCAGCCGTGTTTATGGAAGTAGCAAAGCGGACGCGGACGCTGGGAGATGTGATGGTGGGAAATGCGATCGCCTCTTTGCAAAAACGCCTATCTATGGTAATGGATCGCATCGATCGCCTCCCCACTATCGAAGGAATCCGCACCGAATTTGCACGACTGGAAGCTGAAGATTATCCCGCACTTCCCGCCGCAGCATCAACTAATATTCAAAAGTCTCAAGCTTTTATTTTATCACAACAAGTTCGCGGCTGGTTTGAGACGTTAAGTTATAAGTTTGAAACCTATCAAATCTCGGAAGATAACTATTTTGAATGGATTATCAATGTTCCTGTCAGACGCAATCGCTACGATCGCATTTTAGTGCGTGGAATTGCCGGAGAAGCGGGACTCAGAGACATCTCAGCCTTGCGCGAATCTGTAGCAAAACAGCGCACCGATGAAGGCTGGTTAGTCACCGCCCGCCGCATCAGTCGCGCAGCGCGGGATGAAGTAGATAAACCAGAAAATCGCGATTTAGCTTGTTATACCTTCGATGAATTGCTCGACCAAGATGCCGATTTTACCGCTTATCTGGATTGGCTAGAAACAGAAATTACCAGCCGAGGAATTGATACCAAGTATGTGCCGCTAGCTTGTACGAAAGAAGAAATCGACCCCGATACTCACCGCAAGATAGGTGTGAGTCATTATGGCGATCGAGATGGCTGGATCGAAGGTTATCTTGACCTGTGGTTGAATGACCCAGTAAAAGAACATATTTCAGTTTTAGGAGAATTTGGAACTGGAAAAAGTTGGTTTGCGATGCACTATGCTTGGATGGCGCTGCAAGGCTACCGAGATGCTCAAAAGCGGGGATTAGAACGTCCGCGTTTGCCGTTAGTAATTCCTTTGCGAGATTACGCCAAAGCAGTTAGTGTCGAGTCGCTATTTTCCGAGTTTTTCTTTCGCAAACACGAGATACCTTTGGCGGGTTATTCGGCCTTTGAACAACTCAATCGCATGGGGAAATTTCTGTTGATTTTCGATGGTTTTGATGAAATGGCCGCTAAGTGCGATCGGCAAGAAACCATCAACAACTTCTGGGAACTAGCAAAAGCCGTCGTTCCCGGCGCAAAAGTCATCCTCACTTGCCGTACCGAACACTTTCCTGAAGGCAAGGAAGGACGGGCATTGTTCAATGCAGAACTGCAAGCATCAACAACCATTTTAACAGGCGAAACTCCCCAATTTGAAGTCTTAGAATTAGAGAAATTTAACGACGAGCAAATTCGGCAAGCGCTGTCATTTCAAACAGAAGCGGCGACAGTTGAAAAAGTGATGGGAAACCCGCAACTATTGGATTTAGCGCGTCGCCCGGTGATGACCGAGTTAATTTTGGAAGCATTGCCCGATATTGAAGCTGGAAAACCAGTAGATATGTCGCGGATTTATCTGTATGCGGTGCGACGGAAGATAGAGAGAGATATCAAAGCAGAACGTACTTTTACTTCTGTAGCAGATAAGCTTTACTTTTTGTGCGAACTGTCTTGGGAAATGCTGTCTACCGACCAAATGAGCCTGAATTATCGCGGTTTTCCCGATCGCATTCGAGGCCTGTTTGGTTCCGTCGTGCAAGAGGAAAAAGACTTAGACCACTGGCACTACGACATGATGGGTCAAACGATGCTAATCCGCAATGCAGATGGGGATTATACTCCGGCGCATCGTTCGTTATTAGAGTTTTTTGTCGCTTATAAATTTGCTGCAGAATTGGGAGTTTTGGCGGCAGATTTTACCGAATTAGTTGCGCCTGAACAGTCTTGTCTAAATCCTGATGCAGCCCCTCAATCGTACACTTGGTCAAATTATTGTCGGCTTCAGGCCGAGAAGAGAAATAAGGGTGAACTTATCGCAGCTTTGAAGGGATTTGTTGCTGAAGATTTAGGGCAACTCCGTCAGAGTTTCGGACACGCACCGGTGACAAAAGCAGTGATGGATTTATTGTTACCAATGGTAGGGGCGGTGTCCTCGTGCCGGCCCTGCCTCGATGTAGGGGCAGCTACGGAGGAATTATTGGAAATTCTGGAAGCAACGCGGGGAAAAACTGAAAGTGAGGTAGGTTATGTGGGAGGGAATGCGGCGACGCTGTTGGTGAAAATCGATCGAACTGCGTTAGAAGCAAAAGACCTTTCTCGTGCAGTTATTTTAGGTGCAGATTTTACAAATGCGACGCTGCGCCACGTCAATTTTGCTGAAGCAAATTTGGCTAATTCTGCTTTTACTAAAATCTTCGGAAGTGTTCGCTCAGTAATATTTAGTCCTGATGGCAAACTGTTAGCTACAGGTGATACTGATGGCATAGTTCGCTTGTGGGAAGCTAGCAGTGGCAGAGAAATATTGACCTGTAAAGGACATACCAACGTGGTGGAGTCTGTCGCCTTCAGTCCAGACGGTGAGATACTTGCTAGCGGGAGTTATGAAAATACAATCAAGTTATGGGATGTCAAGACTGGTGAATGTTTAAAAGTTTTGCACGGACATACCGAATCAGTAATGTCAGTCACCTTCAATCCTGATGGAAATATACTCGCTAGCGGGAGTTTTGATGGCACGGTAAGGTTATGGGATATTCGCACTGGCGAATGCTGCAAAATTTTGCAAGACCATACTAAAGTTGTATTTTCAGTGGCTTTCCATCCTGCTGGTGAAATACTTGCCACTGGAAGCGGTGAGACAACAGTAAGGCTATGGAATATCAACAGTGGTGAATGTCTTAAAATATTGCAGGGACATACTAAAAACGTGTTTTCAGTTGCTTTCCATTCTGCTGGTGAAATACTTGCCAGTGGAAGCGCCGACAAAACAGTGAGGCTGTGGAATATCGGTAGCGGTGAATGTCTCAAAACTTTGGAGGGACATTTCGATCAAGTACGGTCGATCGCCTTTAGTCCTTCGGGGGAAATACTCGCAAGTGGAAGTTTCGATCGCACAGCAAAACTCTGGGATATCAACAGCGGTGAATGCTTGAATACTTTGCAAGGGCATAACGATCGAGTAGGGTCAGTCGCCTTCAGTCCAAACGGTGAAATACTTGTTAGTGGTAGTTACGAGAAAACGCTGAGGCTGTGGGCTATTAACAGCGGTGAATGCTTGAATACGCTGCAAGGGCATAGCAATCAAGTAAGGTCGATCGCCTTCAGTCCCAACGGTGAAATGCTAGCCAGCGGCGATGACGCGCAAACAGTCAAGCTGTGGGATGTCAGCAGTGGTGAATGCCTCCAAATCTTGCACGGACATCTCGATCGGGTAGACTTGGTTGCTTTCAGTCCAAATGGTAAGCTACTTGCTAGCAGCAGTTATGACGAAACATTGAGGGTATGGGATATTCGCAGTGGTGAATGCCTTCATACTTTGCCAGAATTTGGCAATGAAACACGATCGATCGCCTTCAGTCCAAATGGTGAAATACTTGCGAGTGCAGGTTATACACAAACGGTGAGGTTGTGGGATATCCATACTGGCGAATGCCTCAAAACGTTGCAGGGGCATAACAATTCTGTACACTCGGCTGCTTTCAGTCCTTTGGGCGAAATATTTGCCAGTGCAGGTTTTGACGGAACGGTGAGGCTGTGGGATATCCATACTGGTGAATGTCTACAAATTTTGCAGGCGCATACGGGTGGGGCGCGCGCGATCGCCTTTAGCTATAACGGTGAAATAGTTGCCAGTGGCAGTGTCGATCGAACAATAAGACTATGGGATGTCCGCAGCGGTGAATGCCTTCAAATCTTACAGGGGCATACTGATTGGATACGTTCAGTTGCCTTTAGTTCTTCTAGTGGAATAGTTGTTAGTGGAAGTATCGATGGAACGGTAAGATTATGGGATATCAGTACAGGTGAATGTCTCAAAATTTTGCAAGGTCATACCAGTAGAATTAACTCTGTTGCCATCAATTCAGAGGATCAAAATATTGCTGCTTGCAGTCGGGATGGCACAATTATGATTTGGGAGATTGAGACTGGTGAGTGCCTCAAAATACTGAAAAGCGATCGACCTTATGAAAACATGAATATTGCTGGAGTTACGGGTTTAACGGAAGTTGAAAAAGCTACGCTCAAAGCTTTAGGGGCTGTTGAAAATTAATCATCGCAAAGGAGAAACTATGCAGTCAGCAATACGGATTACAACCAAAGTTATTGCGGGAAATAAACTTGAAATTAAAGTGCCGCCTGGATCTGTGGGCGAAGAGGTTGAAGTTTTTGCGATTATACCAGAAAAGCCTCAAAGCGGGCGGCGTAAAGTGTTGGAATTGCTTACAGAAATCCGCAGCAGTCATCTCTCCAGAACTGTTGAACAAATCGCTCGGGAACTTCAAAAAAAAAGAAACTACTGGAGCAGTTAAAACTAATTTATTCTATGGCAAATTCACTTAATTTTCGCAGATTAGGAGGATCAAAACCAAGTATAATATCTTGTTTAGGAACTCCCAATTCTACGAGTTCGTTAGCAATACCCACCTCGGTTCCATCTTGCTGAATCCAGATTTTATTTTCCATAATATCCAGGTGCAAAACCGGGCCATAAATTCGCCGCTGATTGCGCCAGCCGACATAGACTAATTGATAATGATCGCGCTCGACATCAAAGATAGTTTGAGCCTGAATGCGCTCATCCCAAACAAGACTAGCGTGTTGGGAGAGCAGATTTTGGATGTGCTGCCTATAAAGGTCTACATTTGCCATTGTGCGATCGCCTCTTGCTCTATATCGTAAATCATCAAATGAATTTGATTTTCTTGAACTAAAGACTGAATAAACTCCATTGTGAAAAAACTATCCTAGACATTACTGGGTACTGCCAAGTATAAAATGCGGTCTGTTTCTTGTTGTTGTAAAGCTGCTCGATAACTAATGAATTGTCCTAAAGCTGTGTAAAATTGGGATATTTTGGATGGGCCAATAAAGCTTTTGATTTCAACGGCGATTTTCAGTCCGTCTTTTTCTGCGGCAACCACCTTTTCGGTACCCAAGTCGATGTAAAGTTCGAGAGTTCCTGCCTGTAAAGTGTATGGATCGTGAGTAATCTGCCATCCATCTTTCTGGAGAGCGATTTTAACGACTTCGTGAAAGGCATCTTTAGCAGGCATGGTTGTACTGACTCGTGGTGTTTAATATCTTGGGTAGTTGTTGTATTTTAAGTATATGCGCTATTCATCTAGAACATCACTGACCCACGGGCGATCAGAAACCGGGTCTTTTCGAGAATACTTCGTTGAGACCAGCAGAAACGGCTAAAAACCCGGTTTCTAACGTACCTACTGACTAAACTGTTGAGCGTAGTAGCCAGCATATCGATCGCCCTTTTCCAGCAACTCCTCGTGCGTCCCTGATTCCACAATTCTGCCTTTTTCCAAAACTAAAATGCGATCGGCTCTCCGCACAGTCGCCAAGCGGTGAGCGATAATAAACACAGTGCGATCGCGCATCAATCTTTCCAGCGCTTCTTGCACTAAACCTTCGGATTCTGAATCCAGCGCCGATGTAGCTTCATCCAAAATCAATATTCTGGGAGCGAGCAGAACTGCACGGGCGATCGCAATTCTTTGTTTCTGTCCCCCAGATAAGTTTACACCCCTTTCTCCCACCCAAGTTTGATAGCCGTCGGGAAACTCACTAATGAATTGATGAGCGTTAGCAATCTCCGCAGCTTTTTGGACATCTTGCAGTTCATAATAAGATCGCCCAAAAGCGATATTTTGAGCAATTGTACCCGAAAATAAAATCGTTTCTTGCGGTACAATTCCGATTTGCCGCCGCAGAGTATTTAAGGTGACATCTTGAATATCAATACCGTCAATTAAAATCTGTCCCGCTTGCGGATCGTAAAATCTCGGTAACAAGTTTACTAAAGTAGTTTTACCCGCACCGGATGCACCAACGAGAGCAATCATTTCTCCGGGAAGCACCAACAAACTCATGTTTTGCAGAATGGGTGTCTCTGAGTTATAGGCAAAATTAATATTGCGGTATTCGACTTTTCCGGTAACGTGGGGAAGTTCAATTGCACCCGGTTTTTCAACTACTGTTGGTTCAATTGCTAATAATTCAAAAATGCGATCGCTAGAAGCTTCTCCCTGCTTAAAATCTCCGTAATTAGCAGTTGTGATAGCGATGGGGTCAATTAAAAGTGCCACCCCTGCGATATAACTGATAAATTGAGTACCTGTGAGATTTCCTTGAGCAATTTGCCAACCTCCCAGGAAAAAGAGCAAAATCACGCTCATCGCTTCCAGAAAGCCAACTACAACGAATTGAAGTGCTTTTATTCGTTCTGACAAATACTTAGCGCGGCGGTTTTGTTCTGCTTCTTCTGCAAAGCGGGCAATTTCGTAGTCTTCAGCCACAAATGCTTTGATTAAACGAATGCCGCTGAATACTTCTGTCAGCAAAGCGGATAAATCAGAGATGCGATTTTGACTTTGCCGCGAGTAACTCAGCATTCTCTCGCCAAACCAGCCAATTAAGATAGCCATCAGCGGTGCAATAATTAATGCCCCCAAGGTTAATTGCCAGTTGAGATAAATCATATATCCCAGAACCGCAATTAGCTGCAAAACACAAGGGATAAACTGATGAAAAAATTTATTTACGACTTCGCCAATGCGGTCAATATCTTCTGTGAGGCGGTAGGATAAATCTCCAGTTTTGGCAGTTTCAAAGTAGCCGAGATTGAGTTTTTGCAGGTGGGAGTAGACTTTTTTGCGGATTTCTAAAGCAATAGTCAAAGCTGCTTTTGCCATCAGCGTATCTTGACCGTACTGGGCTGTACCGCGAAGTAGAAATATAATGGCGCTGAGTGCAGCAATTTCAGCAAACCCTTTTAAATCTCCTTGGCCTATAAATTTGGCTGTTTCGCCAACTAGCCACGCTATAATCGGCCAAAATACGGTAAATACTACGGTACAAGCTAATGCTTTACCGATGGTTTGTTTTTGGGGACGGAGGTAGGGTAAGATTTGCCAGTATGTCGATCGAGTTTTCAAGATATTTTGCCCTCGCAAATTCTGTTTTTGGGGATCTCTGCAAGAATATTCAAACTTCGATCCCCCCTAACCCCCCTTAGTAAGGGTGGCACAAGATTATTATTATTCAAAGTCCCTCTTTTTAAGGGGGATGCGAGGGGGATCTCTGCGTAAGTCATAGAGATATCTGAGCCTGAATATGATATCAGCGATCGGACAAATCTCAACAATCATTCTTCACCGAAAGCATCCGGGATACAAAGCCCCCGGATTCATCCGTGGGGTTAATTGTCCAATTCTTCAATCTAAAATCTACAATCTAAAATCTAAAATCATTCCTGACCGTCTGCATGAGTAGCCTGCACCTTAGCCCCGGCGACAACTGCACCCCGAAAGACGGCTGACTGCCCGGGTGCAAGAGTAACTGGTTCAGCGTCGATAAATCCGTTGTCAATTAAATTGCCTGACTCGTCCAACACTTCATAATTGACTTTGACATTCTTGATTATTTTGCAGCCTCGATTAATAACTTGACCGCTAAAAAAGTTGCCGTCATAAGTTGCCGCCGCAATTGACACTTTTGCAGAAATGTTGGAACCGGGAATGCAAGTTTGGGAAGTTCCAGAAGCTGGCTGTTTGGCGCACAACTTGCCCAAGTCTACTGTTTTGCCGTCGGGGGTTTTTATGTAGCAAAACGGCTCGTCAATTGGTGAGTTTTGAGCAATTGTATTTGTAGAGTATGCAAGCAAAGGGCGAGCTGATATCGGCGAGATTAGCAAACTTGATAAAGCTACTGTTAAAGGTAAAATATTCATATTTTTTGGCAAGAAGTTGTACATGATAATTCACATAATTTTTTCGTTTGCATATCTCTATGTATGGTGCACATTACGAGTAATTTAAATTTTCGGGCGGGCTATAAGCCCACCCCACAAGAATTAGATGTGCGGGCTAGAAGCAACGGCCCACAAGAATTAGATGCGCACCTTACGAGATTATCTAATACTCGGCTTTCTATTCCTAAGATTCCGCGCTCCGGGAATTTTCCGGCTGGGACGGCGATTGTTCAAACTGCTCGCAGTTCGAGCATTCAAAGCATCAGCAGAAGCTATCAAACCCAAATCTTGCAAAATTTCAAAAGCCGCCCTTTGTCCAGTTTCGCAACCGCCTTCCATGTAACCTTGATTTTCCAGCGAAGTGTGTTCCCCGGCAAAATATAAATTGCCAACTCGTTCGCCTTCAACGCCGTACATTTGCGTCCACTGTCCGACTAAATAGCAGGCATAAGAACCTTTGAAAAAGCGTTCTCCCGGCCAATAAGCTCGCACAGCTTTGCCCGATCGCAAATTTCTCACTCCGGGAAAAACTATTTCAAATTGGTTCAAAAATCTTTGTGCTTGGTCTTCTGGAGTTCCGGCACCGATCGACAAACCCTGCTTTCCTCCTGTAAAATTAGTAACTAAACCGTTAGGAGTAGGGGCAAAAGGTGTAGCTTCCCAGGTACTCTGGAATCCTAAATCGCTATAAACAGAAGCAGTCGATCGATACGTTTCTCGCCAAATGCGGCTGCGGTAGCCAGTAATCAGCTTAGAATTAGTACCGTAACCTAATTGCTCGATCGCCCTGCGCTTTGGTTGGGGCAAAGGTACGTTAATTTTAACGTCTCGCAGAGTGCTGAACGGCAAAGTTAACAAAACTCGCTCGTAAGTGCGCTCGAACGCGCTTAGTCCCGATCGCAAATTTACCCGATAGCGACCATCCGGCAAAAGAGTAATCGCTTCCAAAACCGTCCCCGCCTCGATCGAACCAGACAATTGACCCGCCAAACGGTTGATAATTTGACTGTTGCCGCCGTCAATTTGATAGCGCTCATCGCTGTTGCCGTACAATTCAAAACTGCCAGCTTCAGAACCGATTAAAAACAGCAGATTTAACGCCGACTGTTCCTCGGGATCTCGACCGTATTCCCCCGTGTAAGCAATGCGGAGTAACTGCCGGACAATTGTGCTAGTATCAGCTTGGTCTAGATATTCAGCGATCGAAAGATTGTCCAATCTTTCCGCTGTTTCCGTAAAATCTTGATAGCTAATGTTATCTCCAATAGCCTCCACATCTTCATTAATTTTAGTTGCTAGGGGCGCAAAATCTGCGATTAATTGCTCAAGAGAAAAGCGGCGCCTTTGGAAGAAAAAAGTATCCTTGACCAATCCACTCTGCACTTGGGCTAAGTCGATCGCCCGCAAACCCAACTCCGTCGCCAGCGAGATTAAATTTGTATGACCGGTGTCAATAAATTCTCCCCCCAAATCCGCCGGAATTAGCGTTCCAGCCACCTTGGGAATAGTGCGAATCCGCCCCCCCACGCGGTTAGTTGCCTCGATTATATCGGCGCGCACGCCCGCTTGGCGCAAGCGATAAGCCGCCGTCAAACCCGCAATCCCCGCACCCACAACCAAAATCGGCGATCGTCCGCCCTGTTGAGCAAAAGCTCCCCCTCCCTCCCTGGTAAAAGTCACAGCAGCGACAGCCCCCGCAGCAGCTAAGCCCCCGTGCAGCAAGCGGCGCCGAGATATGGGAGAATTGGGAATGCGATCGGTCAGCATCCCCAGCAGTTCATCAGCCGGAATGCCCGTTTCCCTTGATTTCTGGGCAATAGTCGCAGCGCGGCGCAGCATTGCCATCAGTGTAGATTTAGCCATAATTAAGACATCCTCACAAAACAAAACTTTGATGTAAACTGGATTCTCGATCGTGCACTTTCCAGACTAAAGTCCAGAGAGATTTTTTTAATAATGCTAACCCTCAGAACACTGTTCGACAGCAAATTTTATCTCGAAAACAACCCAGATGTCGCCGTAGCAGTTGCCAGAGGCACGGTATCGAGTCCTTTCGATCACTACCGAAAAATTGGCAAATTTGAAAATCGCGACCCGAATGCCCTGTTCGACGCCAGCTATTATTTAGACACCAATACAGATGTAGCGGTATCAGTCAAACTCAATGGCGTTTCAGCAGCCGATCACTTTATTAGATTCGGTCAATTTGAAGTTCGCAGCCCAAACCCATTCTTCGATTTTAATTTTTATCTAGCAAGCAACCCAGACGTTCAGACAGCAGTCCAAACCAATCAATTTACCCCATTTGAACACTACTTCAAAGCCGGTCAATTAGAAAACCGCAAAGCCAGCGTTTTCTTCGATCCCAGCTTTTATCTAGAAAAATATCCGCTGGTAGCAGCAGCAGTCCAAAGCGGCGCAGTTAAAAGCGCGATCGAGCACTACATTCAATTCGGTCAACAAGAAGGACTGTTGAGCACTCTCCCCGATCCCGCCGACAATTTGATCGCAGCAAAAAGCCTGGGCATTCTCGGAGAAATTCAAACTGCGAGCGATTTTGTGGGCGCTGCTGAACCAGCCGACATTTACAGTTTCATTCTCAATACTCCCAGCCTTTTCAGTGTAACTGTTGACGGTTTGAGTGCAGATGTTGATGTAGAATTAATTCAGGATCTGAACGGCAACGGCGTAGTTGGATTAGACGATATTATTGCTTCGTCTAACAATTTAGGCACGGCTTCAGAAACAATTGTCAGCAATGGGGCTTTGCCTGCGGGGACTTATTTCCTCCGCGTTTCTCAATTTCAAGGCGATACAAATTATGACTTGAGATTGCTATCCGCTCCCTCAGATATACCCCCCCAAACTTAAAATAGAATAATTAACGTATATAGCAAGCCTAAATCAGTCCAACAAACACACACTTCTCCTGTCTTCCTTCGCGATAATATCGCTTACGCGCCTTCGCGGTTTGTAACACAAATCGGGTTGAGAAATGATTTAGACTTGCTATACAACAGGCTTCGACAGCCGTCAATTTACCAATTACCAATTAGAATTACCCATTCCCAATTTTCCTGGTTTCACTTATTAGTTTTTTGCCCGCTGGGAGAGGGCAAAGATTGAACAGGTGTCGGAGGCCAATTAGAGCGACTTCTGGTTAGAGTAGTAGACACCAAAGCATAGCCCAAAACAGCAGGAAGCACGATCGCACTCAGAAACACGATCGCCGCCGCCCAAGTCATCGCATTCGAGAGCGGGCCGTAATGAGTGCGGTAAGGGTCAAACAAGGGTAAATTAGACCTCGGGGCGTCCCGGAGCGCGATCGGACGTTTGAACCGCACCCGCCTGTCGTCAAGCTTTTCGAGCAAAATCCAGCCAACTTCCTCCTCTTCCTGGCACAGCTTGTTAAAAATCGCAGGATTGCGAAACAAATCGCTGCTAGCCCGCACAATCTTGTACTCCCAAACCGTCAAATCAACAGCATTAGGAGCGGATTTGGGATTGCCATTCGAGCGCGCATTTTCAGGCGCATTAAAATTATCCTCTTGAGATTCGTACCGAGTCAAAACTTCCTCCTCCTCGTCGTATTTTTGCCCCGCAGCCAATTGCTCGCGGCTCACCAATACACCCGCGAGCGCAGCCTCCAAGCCGAGACTGCCAACCATCAAACTCCAAATCAGAATTTCAACCATAAAAGGAGTTAAAAGTTAAAAATTAAAAACTAAAAAGACTCGCTTTTAACTTTCAATCTTTAATTTTCAAATAGCCTTCCACCAGACAATCTGCACCCACCGCGCGCCAAGAAACCCGCTCTAAAGTCAAAGCATCAGTCATTGCGGAAAACCCCAAATCTCCTACAGGAGTTGGAGCCGCTTGGCCGCCGACAATTTTAGGAGCAATAAAAGCCATAATTTTTTGCACTGCACCCTCAGCAATTGCCTTGGCCGCCAAAGTGCCGCCGCACTCCCAGAGTACAGAAAGAAAAGATCGATCGTACAAATAAGCCATAACATTAGTCGGTGTCAGCGGCGAGAGTTCCACAACTTCCACCCCTTTGGCGATCAAAAATTCCTGAAATTCCGGGTTAACCCCAGGCTCAGTCAGCACCAAAGTAGCCGCCACAGAGGTTTCCCACAACCAAGCCGACTTCGGCAAATCGAGAGTGCGGCTCATCACCACCCGCAGGGGATTATTCCTATCAGGCTGGTGGCTCGTCAGTAGGGGATTGTCCAGACGCACCGTATTTCCCCCAACAATCACAGCATCGCAGCCGACGCGCACCCGGTGTACCTCGCTCCGAGCCTCCTCGCCTGTCACCCAAGCGCTGTGGCCGCTACTGGTAGCAATTTTACCGTCCAAAGTCATTGCATATTTCAAAATTCCCAAAGGCCGGCGGTACAAAATTCGGTGAACGAAAGCCTCGTTGAGTTTTTGGCAAGCTTCGCCTTCTACTCCCGCCACCACTTCAATCCCAGCCTCTCGCAACCGGGTCAGCCCAGTTCCAGCGACCAAAGGATTCGGATCGACCATGCCAGCCACTACTTTTGCCACCTTGGCCTTAACTAAAGCTTCGGAACAGGGAGGAGTCCGCCCGTAGTGGTTGCATGGTTCCAGGTTCACGTAGACGGTCGCTCCTTCGGCGAGTTCCCCCGCTTCCCGGAGCGCAAAAACTTCGGCGTGAGGTTGACCGGCACCGGGATGAAACCCTTCGCCGACAATCTTCCCGTCTCGGACAATTACAGAACCGACAAGGGGGTTGGGTGCGGTTTTGCCGAGAGCGCGGCGAGCCAATTCTATGCAGCGGCGCATCATGGCTCGATCGAACTCTTGAATTTCGCTGTTTTCCAGTTGTTTTGTACCTGGCTGCTGTCGGTTAGCTAAGCTGGCGATCGCTTGAGCGTCCGCCGGAAAAGTTTCCATGAGATTTTGGTATGATATCTATCCCTGAGTGTACTGACTTACAGTAACTAACCTTTTATCAATACTTTCAGGTTCTGGTTGACTAATTTCTATCAGCACTCTAGCAAGACAGCCATTTTAGGGGGTCTTTCACCCTTGTTACTGTCTGTTCGCCTGTCTCAGTGTCCCTTACCTGATACTCGCTTACAAGCAAGCTCATCTATCAATTTTCTAGCGACACCACGTTGCATCTGCATTACCTTGCTTCTTTACCTTTAGCCGCCTAACACGGGCGGCTAAACTTTAAAACACTAACCCGTTTTCTGTTGTGTCATTTGATTTTAGATTTTAGATTTTGGATTAAAGAATTGAAGAAAGCGACCCCACGGGTAAATCCGGGGGCTTGTACTATCAAGAAATCCTTGGTCAAATTATTTTTCTCATTTATACTGTCCGCTCCCTCCCCGGTCGGAACCCGAAAAGTTAGAGTCACAAGATGCACATAGCGAGAATCAAGCGATCGCACTCCCGTGCCTACCGAGCGGTGAGTTAAGGCAGCTTTCATACTAGAAGCTAGCATCCAATATATCCAAAATTGCTTTTACGTCCGCTAGGTCGCACTTAGACTTTTTGCGCTTGGCTTTCAACTGATTGAGCAAGTCGTAAGCGTCGGGTGAATCACTTGTGTCAAGCGAACCACCGTTATCTAACTGTCGAGCTAAAGCCAGTACCCGATCTGCTAGGGCGATCGGAACTCGGATGGTGCGGGTTTGCCCGTGTTTCCATTTACCCTCATAGTGTTTGAGGTTGGCTAAGCTAGCGTCATTGATATTTCTCGTCATTTCACTTGTGTCAGGTGATTTACTATTAACAGGTTGACACGGCTGCTTTAGTTTTGTCAAGCATCTAATCACGTGACACAAGTGAAAAATGGTAAAAGTTAGGCTGTAGGGAGCCGACACCAGAGACTACTACTTTTCGGGGAGATACATCAAATCCCCGGCGATGAACTCAAACTGTTGGCAGAAGGAAACTTCTTTGTCAAATTTCACCAGTAGCCCCGTGCGACAGGGAGTCGGACGAATATCTACAACGACCCCTTTCACTTCGTGATATAAACCCCCGACATCATTAACCACTACCCGATCGCCAACTTCAAAAATGCGGGAGGGTTTCGGTTCGGACTGGGGTGTGGGAGATATCCCATTAAGAACTCGTTTGAAAAACCCCCTCAAGTGGAGTCCATCGGTACTCTCAATAAATTTCCTTACCTCTTCCATCTTTTCGGTATCGCCGCTCGCTTTCGCTTCGCGGTACTCATCAGCTATCCTCTCGGCGCGAGCTTTGTTCGCAGCAGTTTGATAGTGTGACGGATTCGGTGACGGATTCGGTGACGGATTCGGTGACGGGTCAGACTCCTTTAGTGGCGGGGATTCTGGCTCTGGTGACGGGTGTGACGGATCGAGGTCTATACCGCTCGGGA
This sequence comes from Microcoleus sp. Pol7_A1, assembly GCF_036701085.1. Lineage (NCBI taxonomy): Bacteria > Bacillati > Cyanobacteriota > Cyanophyceae > Oscillatoriales > Microcoleaceae > Microcoleus > Microcoleus sp. Pol7_A1. The sequence goes on along the minus strand of NZ_JAUBQD010000012.1, from coordinate 65,739 downwards.
TATTTTCGTTTTGCACTTCTTCGTCAGTCCGATCGGCGACCGGGATGTTATGAATTATTTTCTCTACCCGGTATAAGGCTTTATCCGTCACATCCGTCACATCCTTTACAGGGTATACGTTCTGACCCGTCACACTATCCGTCACTGACCCGTCACAGCATCCGTCACAGCGAGAATGTAGCTCGCAGTCATAGGTAGGGATGTGTTCGTCTGCTTTGGTTCGGAGCCGAAGTCCCTTAATGATTTTCCCTACCCTTGTGTGGCATTTTTCTACCTGCCAACCGAGAATTGCGCTGGCTAGTTCGATCAGGTTTGGGCTGAAGTTTTTAACAGCCTGTGCCTTGTGTCCCTGGTCGGAACAGTAAAGGTCGTAAGCTTGGTAAAGAGAACCCTCGGCATAGGCAGAGTCTCCAATTGAAGTTTGACTTAGCGGGTCATAGATGAGTCGGTCGTTGAGGAAGCCAGCAACGCTGTCCTCTCGAATTTTGTTTTCCCAGCCCTGAAGGTTGATTTCTGGAATCTCAACTACACCCCGCAAGGTACGTTCCACCCAACCATCATCCAGTGATAGTAAGTGGTTGGTAAAAGCTGCCAATTCAGGCTCGAAGGTACTGTCGAGGTCTCGGCGATTGCCCGCTGCTACTACCGCATTGAAGGGTACGGGAATAATGCGGCGCGCCATGCCGCTAGAGTTGTCTGAGCCGAAAATGGGAAAGTTTGAAGCAACTGCCACCATACCCCCAAACTTGAATTTAAAAGGTTTCTTGCCTTTCTCTTCAGCCCTGAGCCAATCACCCCCAGTCACTTGCTTGAACTTGCTGAGCTGGCGCGCGCCCTTGTCCTCATCGGGAAACAGTAGCAGGCGTTTTTCGTAAGCCTGAGCTACCTCAAACCGATTGCCGCTCCAATCATCCAAACTGCTGCTGTGCGTGTTTTCTATGCCAATTAGTGCAATCACCAGGCGGCAAAAACTGCCTTTACCACTGCCGCCGATACCGATCAGGTGTAATGCCTTCTGAAGGTCGGCGCGCCCTTTCAACACGGCGTTGCAGAACGCTATCAACAGGTTTTTTACGTGCCGATTATCTTGTGTTGCAAAATCCAGCCAACCTTCAATTTTTTGCCAATCTGAAGCTACAGCGCAGTGGGCGCGGGGCAACGTCCAAGTGAAGTGATACCCCGGAGAGTGAGGTAGTAGCTTGCCTGTAGCTATTTCTAAAGCTCCATTCGTAAACGGGATTAAATCTGTGCGCGACTTCCACTGCCGCTCGATTAATTCGTGCCGCAAAAAGCGCACGGCAGCCCCGACGTAGGCTGGCGGCAGGTTAATTAAGCCTTTCGATTTCACTATCTGGTACACGACCGATTCGATATATTCATCAGTCTCGGGCGACCAAATTCCCGGTGAGTCAGCTTCGTAGCGATACCAGCAAAGGTTTGTGTTATTGAATTTCAGCCGATCTCGGTAGTCTTCGGCAACTATCCGCGCCATCGCGTCGGCACTGGGGTACTTTGCTTTCTTCGAGTCACTTGTGCCACGCGATTCAGCGTCTACTGACCCAGCTTTCATCAGAATTTCCCGGAAAGCCTCAATCCCTTGATTGTTGATGAAGTCATCCAGTCCCTTGCCGTCCTCGTGGCTCCACTTGCCTGTCACTGATAGTACGTCGCAGCCATAATTCTTAAGGACTTTAGTCAGTCTGGCTTCCGCAAGTTTGACGTTCTTTACAGTTTCAGGTTTTTTTACTGAGTCATCGGAATCGAAGGCAAAAATAAACCCGAAACCAGCCTCTGCTAATCGCTTCAAACCAGGTACTAGGTCGGGTTCCCCTTTTTTCTTTGGGCTAAGCCCCATCGTCACTCCCACTAAGGCAACTGTAGGAATGTGGTACTGGCAGCCCATTATTGCTTTAAAACCGCCCTCGGTAATCAGCAAATAAGGTTTGCCACCGATCGTGAAACAGCGAGCCTTCAAATACGCTAAGTCGCCCCAAAAACCCTTGATTGTGGGGTGTTTGGCAAGAAATACGTCATATTCATGTCTTGGGCTGCGATATCTGGGGCAACTACCGTCCTTGGCTTTCCACGGGGTATCGGGTTTGAACTGCCACTGACCGTACTCGTCCGATACAAACATAATGCCCGCTGATTTAGCCTCGCAATCCAACACTAACGAAGCTTTCGGGATGTCGCACTCTATGCAGCTTGCGGCTGCCCAGTCCAAGTCAATGCCTCGCGACCTGATCAAGACTTGATGCAGTCCGCTCAATTGTAAAGATTCGTTGAGAACAGAGGCACTGGATGCGACGAAGCTTGATATACTATCCATAGCGGTTGATTCCTTGGTGAGGTTAACAAACCGCTATCCCTAGTGTTTAGAGAGTAAAGACAATTGCCGCGATATACCCTTCCGGCGAGGGGACTTTCTAGGAAAACCTAGAAAAAGTCTAGAAAATAATGCTAAGTTGTAGTTCGATTTATCAAGGTTCCTTTCTACTCTCTTCACTGGGATAGCGGGAGCTTTTTTTTGCCTGCCGACCAGGCGGGTCAATCTCTGCTTGATGTATTAATCAACCCTGGTTGTGATTGTAGCCTATCGGCGGGTGGCAAGGGTAGCGAAACTTGGTAGCGAACAGCGAGAAAAGTTGTGTTCAAACCCTACGGGGTTCTACAAATATTTTTGCGATGACTTTACATCAAAATATTCCTAAGCCCTATGGGGTTCCGCCACAGTAACACACGTTTTTACGCCAAAATATTTCCATACCCTACAGGTTTCTAACGCCGTAATATACGTTTATGACCCAGCTTGCGACTTGAACAGGCGAGCTTTGCAAAATGCCCGAAACAGTTCGCGGGCGTCTTCCTCCGAGGGTTGCTCTCGGCAGTATTGGGAAAAATCGGTTACAAGCTCAGCAAGCAGAACAGTTGACTTGTTTTCGTCGCCCTCACATAGGTTTCGCCTAGTGCCATCAAAAAGAAGTTGGTAGAACTCCTTTAGAAGGCAATACTTAACGTAATTCACGTTGTAGTGAATAAACCTCGGCTTGAGTGTTGCCGATTTGGGACTTTCAGTTTTGAGAAATGACCCTTTGTACTGAATCATCCCGTCCTCCTGAAGCATCTCAATTTGAGGTGAGATGAGGCTTCTCGTCTCGTACCAGGGAGTAGTTTCAACTTCCATTTGTTTATTCTCGACAGCTAAGTACATTTAATCACGTGACACAAGCGGTTCAATGTTTATTCACCGCTTAGGCAAATAAGTGTATTCCACGAAATAGCCGCCCGTGTTAGGCGGCTAAACTAAAATATAGAGCGGGATTCAAAAATCTGGTTTAAGAATTGTGTAGAACGTAAGCCCAATTTTTTGCCCGGGTGATCGCCCCGATTAAAACTCAACCAACAACTCATTAAGCTCTTGCCGTGTTGGTGGGAACTGTCCGCCCCGTTCGGCGTGAGTTAGCAGCCGCTTGTAAGTTATGCCCGATTTGATATCCCCAAAGTGCTTAGCGTAGGCGTAAAGCCCTTTTTTTTGCGCTTCCGCAACCATTGCCAGCCTATCCTTGGGGGCGGTTCGCCGTTCTACTGCCTGGTAGTGCTGGGTCATCCTCACGGGTTCAGCTAACGGCTCGTAAGCTTTAGATGCTGCAATGCCAATTGCACTCAAAGTCCAAATAGTGTAATCGGTGGCTGGCATCCAACAAGCCAGCTTGAGTACCGCCCGTGGGGGCAATAGGTAATTAAGGTGCGGCTTCCCTATCCAACAAATTCCCAGTACGGGTTCCGAATACTCGATAAAAGTTTCGGGGCAAGCAAATAAGCCATCCCCCGTGAGTTGCCCTTCAAAGTTGCGGATTAGGCGATCGGTAGTTTTGGACTCGACGCCGTAAAAGGCGTCTACCTGTTCGGGTAACATTACCGGGGCCCGGTAGTAGTGAAGCCACTGCGCCGATTTGAGGGTGTTGAGGGTTTGAATTGCAACGTTGTGAGAAATACCATCAAACACGGCATCCCGATACCACCGGAGCGCCAGAGGGGCGTCCCACGAATACGTTAACAATTGCGATCGAGGGGAATGGCAAGCGGACTGTTGTGACATAATAAAGTTCTCAATTGCTAAGCCCAATTGAGAAAACAGCGGTCATCGGGTTGCACCCCGGTGGCTGTCTCTCGTTTTTGACGATCGCAGCAAGCGTCACTACAAGTCAAGCCGCAAATTCGGTCATATTCAGTCCTTTTTTACAGATAGCCGCCCGTGTTAGGCGGCTAAGCTTAGGAATACTCTCATTTATAGAGAATTACGTTTCGTTTCACGCCACACGCACGATGTGATTGAAAGTTTCCTGCTTCCGTGCCGTGCGATCGGCAATAAAAAACCGCCCTTATTAGGGGGCGGTCGGGAAGTAAGTTAGGGGTTAGATGTCGGGGAAGTTAGCTGCGACGTTAACGCCTAGGTAATGTTTTTGAATTACCTCTATACTGTTACCACAAGCGGTAGCGAGCAAAAGTAAGTCTGTACCAGCTTGTGCCATAAGAGTAATGAACGTGTGACGGGTATGGTAAGGAGAGAGATAGCAACTTATTTTACCTTCATCGGCTAGTTGCCGAACTATACCGGGATAGCGGTAAACTTTACCCTTTGTTCCACAACGAGCCTCTTGCCATAGGTCGCCAAAAGTGTTTGTATTGTAAGAATTACCCTGTGTATTAATAAAAACTAAATCAGTAGATTTAGCATCAACAGGCTTGATTTTTAACAGCAGATTTTCGAGTTTAGGGTAAATCTTAAACAGTCGAATTTCTCCTGTTTTTGTAACCTGTGTGTTTTTTAATCGTCCATTGTAAGACTTACTAAACCTGACATAGTTTTTGTCGCGTCCAATAAAAATGTCTTGCCACCTTAAAGCAAAACCCTCACCACTACGACAACCGGTTAAAAACAAGAATTCAACTAAAGGCGCTACCTGTCGATGTCTCCGACTTGAAGACTCATAAAAAGCTTTGATAATGATGTCACGTTCTTCCCTGGTAAAAGCACGTCGGTCATTTTCCTCTGATGTATCATTATTATCGTCAGTTTCCCACCATTCCTTAACATCTCCTGTAGCTGTAATTGTTGATTTATACTTATCAGCTTTATCTTCTACGTTTCTGCTGATAGTTGCGAACGGATTGACAGTAAGTTTGGTTTTACCTAGGGATTGTAAGCGTGAAAAGGCTTGAGAGAGTTCAGCCTCAACTCTAACCTTATTTCTAACACTTGCCGTCTGTTGACTGATCCGTTGTACTAGATTGTTATCCGAAAGCGAGAGGCTGTATATTTCGCTTCCATTATCAATAAATTCATGCTTAGAATGATTCCAGTGCAGTCCCTTAATGATATTGGTGTAAGTTCCGCAAAAGATAGTTTCAAACGTTGTAGGTTGCAATTGTGGACGTTTCCACTCTAAGTAGTCTTCCCACATCTGACCTACTGTGATTTCAGGTTCGGGTTCTGGAATCGGTGCTGCCAGTTTTAGTTCAGCAGCGTACTTGCTCTTTAAGCCGTACTTAGCAAAAGTGGGGTCAAACAATTGTTGCCAGTCTGGGTGCTGTAAGTCGCCTTCGATCCGCCACGCAATAGCGATCGCCTTTTGCTGATTTTCGGGAGTGTCCTTCATCCCTAAACCCTGATGCTTCCGCTTACCCCCAAAAATGGGATTGTACTTGGTGCTGAACTGTAACCGGAGCGAACCGTTATCGGACTGAACTTTAATTGTTTCGGGGAGGGCTTGTGATTTAGCGTACATATTGGTTTTTCGAGGTTCTGCAAGGGTTTAAAGCTTCTATCAAGTTTCTAGCAAATTTCGGTAAACCGAGTCGTGTGCATAGTGTGAATGAAGCTGTGTAACGAGTATAGCATGGTTAGCGTATGAGTGTACTTACTTTGATGCTAATTTTGGCTGCGAACCGACGATCGATTGCTGCTGGGGCAAACTGTACGTTACCGGGAGCAAGCGGGCAATTTAGGGCGATCGACCCCGCAGGCCCGAACAAATAGCTTTAACATTAAGAAACAATAACAGGTGCTTGAGAAAACAATGAGTCAGGACATGGAGCGGGAATTTGCCAGCCGCGACGAATTAATAGCCTACGTGCGCGAACAGTTCCCCGCAGCCGCCGCCCGGGACAGCAGCGTACCCCCAACCCCAGGCGGGCGGAAAGCAGCCGAGACAGCCCTGCAACAAATTGACCCCGGCAAGTACGCCTCAACCCGCAATTTCCTCAACGGTGCGGTAACGCGCTTGTCGCCCTATTTGCGCTACGGCGTTTTGAGTCTTGCGGAAGTCCGGGATGCCGTGCTCGAGAAGGTGCGGCATCGAGAAGATGCCGTAAAACTCGTCAACGAGTTGGGTTGGCGGGATTATTGGCAGCGACTCTATGCCGAATTGGGCAACGGGATTTGGGAAGACCGGGAACCCTACAAAACTGGTTACACTGCTAAAGATTACAGCGAAACTCTGCCGCAGGATGTCGTCGAGGGTACGACTGGTTTGGTTTGCATCGACAGTTTCAGCCGCCAGTTGCGAGAAACTGGTTATTTGCACAACCACCAGCGGATGTGGACTGCGGCTTATCTCGTACACTGGCGCCGCGTGCGCTGGCAAGCCGGAGCTCGCTGGTTTTTGCAACATTTGCTAGATGGAGATCCGGCGAGCAATAATCTTTCTTGGCAGTGGGTAACCAGCACTTTTAGTCACAAACCTTATTTCTTTAATCGAGAAAATTTGGAGCGTTACACTAAGGCGGTTTATTGTCGCGATTGTCCTATGTACGGGCAATGCGATTTTGAGGGAACTTACGAATATTTGGAAGGGAAGTTGTTTCCTTTAGGAGAAAAGGTCGATCGCAGCGGCGGTTCTAAAAGTTGGCAAGACCATCAAAAAGGTCCCAGAAATTATAAAAGTCAGTAGTCAGTAGTCAGTAGTCAGTAGTCAGTAGGCAGCAGGCAGTTGTCATTAGTCATTAGTTAACAGTCAACAGCCAACCGCCAACAGTCAACCGTCAACAGCCAACAGCCAACAGTCAACAGTTAACAGTCAACCGTCAACAGTCAACAGTTAACAGTTAACAGTCAACAGTCAACCGTCAACAATTACTAATTTATGAACAATCCGATTATTTGGCTGCACGGCGACTGTATGAGTCCTGAAGGCCCCGCTTTTCAAGCGCACCCAGAGGCACCGGCAATCTGGGTTTGGGATGATGCGCTCATTGATGAATGGCAGTTGAGTCTCAAACGAATGGTGTTTATTTACGAATGTTTGCTGGAGTTGCCGGTAGTTATTCGGCGGGGCGATGTGGCTGCGGAAGTTATCGCTTTTGCGATCGAATCCGGCGCTAATCAAGTGGTGACTGCGGAAAGTCCCAGTCCTCGGTTTCAGGATATTTGCCGGGAAATTAAGCGATCGATCCCTGTAGAAGCTTTGCCGCCAGAACCCTTTGTCCGCTACGATGGTTACATTGATTTGAAGCGTTTTTCCCGCTACTGGCGCGTCGCTGAAAAATATGTTTTCTAATTGGGAATTGGGAACTTGTACGCTCGCGTAGCCGAAGTATTGCTAACTTAAAATTGGTAATTGCTAATTGTCAATTGGTAATGGGGCATTGGTAGAAAAACAAGAAAGAGGCAAAGCGGATAACATTATTTTTTCCTTCTTCCCTCGAACCTCTTCCTTCAAACTTCAACATCCATCCGTTAAATGCGAAGAAAGCGCATCCGTTGCCGAACTCCCCTCAACATCCCTTAAATCCCGTACACTCATCCGTTGCCGAACTTTAACTCCCCTTCAAACGCTGCAACAGCCATTGAAATCTAGATTCAGCCAAATCTTCTGGATTTTCAACATTTTGCGGGATGGCGCCCTCGTCGTCGGGGTCTTTATATGATAAATAATCAGTCTCTTCGCCGAAGCGTTTTACTGTACCCCGCAGTCTCGACGACAAAAATTTGGTAATCGCCCGATAAAACCGCAGGGAAAAAAGCACATCTTGCTCGAGTTTTTCAGTTAGCAGCCGCCTCGGAATTGACAGGATGAGGCACTCTTCAATTGCCGTGACGCTAGCAGAAGGAAGCCTCCCGTCTACAAAAGACATTTCGCCCAACACTTCCCCGGAAATAATTTTTCCAATTTCTTTGTCGGCCAAAGATGATACAGCAACGCTCAAAGTTCCCTCCAGAACTATGTAGAGGGCGTCTAAGGGCTGACCTTCGGTGATCAGGGTGGTGCCGGGGAGGACTTGGGTGCGGGTGCCGTTGGCGAGCATCCAATCGATGTCGCGATCGCTCAATTCGCCTAATATCACTAGAACTTTGCTCATAAAGTCAGGTTGAGATGAGATAATTTGTATTTTTTTACTTGTTTAGTTGCGTGCTGTTGTGAGATGGTCAGACCTTGAGCGAAAGCGAAGGCTAAACTTTACAAATAAAACACTAAATTTTACACAATTCTAATAATATTTAGTAAATTTGACACGATCGAGCTACAAATGTTTGTCGGGTCAGTGCTATTCTACATTACTTGTCAAGAACTGTGCAGCAGCCGATCGCGTTGTTTTAACTGCGCTTGCTTTGGACGGCGGGGCTGCCAAAACTGTTTTGAAAGCTCGGTTTCTCTTGGTTTCGAGGCGGTGCGCCCTCAAAAACCGGATTTTTCCGGCGCTGCTGCGAGTGCAGCGCCCCCAAGTACAGAATTGTAGAATGCAAGCCAGACGCGCGATCGACCCCTCTATTAAACAGGATCGAGGGTGAAATCATCCCTAGGATTGATTTTTAGCCGATCGATAGGTAAATTTAAATTAGCCTCTAAACCGGCCGTCAGTTCTTAAATCTAATCAGCTTGAGAGTTGACTATTCAACGGTTGAGTGCCAATCTAGGAACAACACAACTCATATTTGTGTCTTTTTTAGCAAAGCTCTCGACGGTCGCCCTCAAACACTTACACTTTTAACACACGGTTCATTGAGGAGTTTCTATGAATAGTCTATTTTCCAAGTCTACTTTCGCGTTAATAAATCTTGCTGCTTTAGCTGTTTGTTGCACTACCCTGTCAGCGAAAGCTGAAACTGGCAACTTGCCCGATATCGGTACAACTGCAACAATCGCAGCTCAAAATATTGACCAAACTTCTGAGCCTGCGGCAACTTCAGCAGTTAAACCCGACGCAGAAACAACGGCTAGTAATAAAAAAATTGATTCTATCAGTTGGAGCGAACTAACAGAAGCGGCAGAGCCAGCAGCCTCTGAACCTGCAGCCAACTTGCAAGTATCTATTGCAACACCAGAAAAATCGGAAGCAGCAACATCTGAAATTGCTGGAACAGAAACTGCGCCAAGTATCTCCATTGCTGCTGAGACCCAAAAGTCGGAAGAAACCGCTAAAATTGCTGATAATAGCGTCAAAAAAGTGGAGTCAACGGTCGAGAATGCCAAAAAGAACGATCGACCTACCTCAATTGTTGCCGAGAGCAATAATCTTGAAGTAACAGCAACGAAGGAAGAAAAAGAAGTCAAAACAGCACAAGAATTGTTGAGCAATCCTGTCAGCACTTCCGCCTCAGCTTTGACAAACCAACCGAAAGTTGCTGAAAAACCGGCAACTGTCTCGGAACCAACTAAAAAAGTGGCTCAAGGAACTCAAATCAGACCAGGGCGAGCTACCCGTTCTGGGCCCAGCTACATCGGGATTGGTGGCAATCTAGGTTTTGGCGGAGATTCAGCCTTAGGCGACGGTTCCTTTGCCATTATTAGCAAAATCGGTTTGACGAACAATTTGTCGGTGAGACCGACTGTTTTGTTCCGGGACGACTTAGCTTTTCTAGTTCCCGTTACCTTCGATTTTGTATCTCAAGAGACCGTCGAAGTCAGCGACGATTTTGTGATTACTGCTGCTCCTTATGCAGGTGCTGGCGTGGTAATTTCTACCGGGGATGACGGTACTTTGGGCTTCCTGATTTCGGGGGGTGTAGATGTGCCGCTGTCGAGAAATTTTACAGCAACAGCGGGACTGAATATTGGTTTTGTCGACGGAGCTGAAGTGGGATTGTTAGTCGGTGTCGGCTATACGTTCCCGAATATTGCCAGGTAGTGTTGCTGTTTGAGCAAACGCAGGACAAATAAATAGGCGCGGGGTTGGCTGTAGGAATACAGTCAACCCTTTTTGATGATGGAAACAAAAGCAATCGAGGAAGCGGCAATGCCGTTTCCCTACCATCGGAGGACACGGCAATTCGGAGGAGACGGCAATGCCGTTTCCCTACCTAGAGGTAGCTGATTAATCATTGTAGGGACACAGCAGTGCCGTGTCCTGACTCCGGGGATGAGGTGAAATATTAACTGCGATCGCCGAGATAGATTTTTGCCAAAGATACAATCATGGTGGGATCGATCGTACATTCTCACCTACCACCCGAAAAAACCGTGACCAAAGCAGAAATCTTAGCAGCACTCAAAAATCTGACAGCAGAAGAACGCCTAGAAATCATCGAAACAGCTTCGCGGATGATGCGCGAAGAAATAGAAGAAAAAGCCCAGCGCAAAGCTGAGAGAAAACGGAAACTCAGAGCCGCAGCAGAAGCAGCAGTCCCCTTGTATGAACCAGGAGGGCCGCTTCACGATTTGTGGTCGCCCGACAGCGAACCGTATTTCGATTCAGAGGAAGAATACCTCAGCGCAGGGGTAGAAAGTAATGCGTAAGGGCGAAATTTGGCTTGTCAGACTAAATCCAACGGTGGGAGATGAAATCGGCAAAACTCGACCTGTTGTGGTTGTTAGCGATGATGAAGTGGGAATTTTGCGGCTCAAAGTAATTGTTCCAATTACAGCATGGAACGATCTTTTTTCCCCACTTGATTGGATGGTGCAGCTCGAACCGACCTCAAAAAATGGCTTGACTAAAGTCTCCGCCGCCGACGCTTTTCAAGTCCGTTCCGTTTCCCAACAAAGATTTGTCCGACAACTTGGAACCCTGTCCGAGACAATTATGGAAGAAATTGCAGAAGCACTGACAATTGTTCTGGATCTGGATTGAATAACTAGGCAACAGCGCACAAATAGTGTTATTTATAGATAGATTGTATGGCGCGATGGCCTAAATGATTCCTATACAACTTACACTCAAAAATTTTCTCAGCTATCGCGAAGCCGGTTTAGACTTTCGCGGCCTGCACACCGCTTGCATTTGCGGGCCTAACGGTGCTGGCAAATCCTCCCTCTTAGAAGCCATATCCTGGGCACTTTGGGGCTGTTGTCGCAGCGATACGGAAGACGATATCATCCATATCGGCGAAACAGATGTGCGCGTTGATTTCACTTTCTCCACCGGCGGCCAAATCTACCGGGTGATTCGCAACCGCCGGCGCGGACAATCGGGAAGTTTGGAATTTCAAGTCAGCTTGAATTCTGCCGAGAGTGAGGAAAAACTTAATTTTCGCACGCTCACAGACAAGGGGCTGAGAACAACTCAGCAAAAAATCCTCGAACACATCAAACTAGATTACGATACTTTCATCAACTCGGCGTATTTGCGGCAGGGGCGAGCTGATGAATTTATGCTCAAAAAGCCGATCGAACGCAAACAAGTTTTAGCCAACCTGCTCAAACTCGACTCCTACGATACTTTATCGGAACAAGCCAAGGATACGTCCAAACAATTTAAAGCTCAAGTCGAAGTGCTCAAACAGAGTTTGCAAACCGTACAAGAGCAACTGCAACAAAAAGAGGCGATCGCCTCGGAACAAACTCAATTGCAGCAAGCAACCGATTTGCTCTCTTCACAGCAGCAAGCCGACACAACCGAGTTACAACAACTGCAACTCCAGCACCACAACCGCCAAACCTGGCAAAAACTCCTCGCCGGCCACCAGCAACAGCACTACAATATCTCTCAAGAATGCCGCCGCTTGCTGCAAGAACTCAGCGCAGCCAAACAGCAGCAAAATGAGCTGCAAGCCCTCCTAGGGCAAGAAAAGGAAATAACAGAAGGCATCGCGTATTTCCACAGCTTGCAAGCCACCGAAGAGACTATGGCTGGCAAATTCAAAGCTAACCAACAAGCCCAAAACCAGCGCCAGCAATTGCAAGAACAACAGCGGCAAGAACTGAGCTTTTTGCAAAGCAAAATTCAGCAGTTGCAAGCTCAATTAGAGGTTTTAGAACAAGATGAAAAAGATGTTCTGGAGATTCTCAAACAGCAGCCGGAGGTTGACAAAGGACTCGCACAGTTGCAAGCAGTTCGATCGCGCCTCAACGAACTAGAGCAACTGCAACTGCAAGTTTCGCCGCTGTTACAACAGCAGCAGCAAAAACAACAAAAGCTCGATCGCGCCCGCGCCGGTTTAACCGCCCGCTTAGACGAAATCAAGCGACAGGTGCAAGTTCAGCAGCAGCAGCGACAGCCGCAATTACAGCAGGAAATCTCGGCTATCGGCAATCAAATTTTGCAGTTGGAAAACAAGCGAGTTTATCAGCAGCGAGTCCGCGAAAAAGGTCAAGAAAGGCACGACTTTCTAGGAAACCTGCAAGCCAAAAGCCGGGACTATCAAACCAGACTCGCCGAGATCGACCAAAAACTGCAACTGCTGCGGAAACATGAAGGAGAAACCAGCGCAGGCGAAGGTAAAGCCTCGAATTTTGCGGAAAACGAGCCATCGAATTCGCCTTTAATGGTGCGGGATACAAATTTTGGCAATTGTCCTTTGTGCGATCGACCTTTAGACGAACACTACTGGAATTTGGTAGTCACAAAACACCACTCCCAACAGCAGGAAATCTGGAACCAACTTTGGGTTGTCCGCGAACAGTTGGCCGTCTCCGAGCGCGAAATTCAAGTTCTCAGACATGAATACCGCGAACTAGAAGAGGAATTAGCGCCTTACCAAGAATTGCGGGAACGCCGCAGCCATTTGCAAGCACAATTAGATGGCCTGGGCCAAGACGAAAACCGGCTGCAAAGTATGCGTCAAGACGCTGCGGAAATCGAGCGGTTGCTGCGCACCGGCGAGTATGCAGCCGATGATTTGGGCCAACTACAGCAAATCGAACAGCAACTGCAACAGCTCAATTACAGCGATAGCAGCCACTCTCTCGCCCGCAGCGATGAAAAGCGCTTGCGGTGGGCAGAAATTAAGCAAGCTCAAATCAAAGACGCTCAGCAGAAACTGAATAAAATTAATGCCCGCCGCCCGGATTTGCAAACTCAATTAGCCACCGTACAGCAACAGTTAGAACAGCAAAAAAATAGCTCGGAAATACAGCAGCAAATTCTGTCTTTAGATAGATACATTGCGGAAATTGGCTATAATTTGGAACAGCACGAACACGTGCGGAGCGAAATGCGCCGATCGCAGTTTTGGATCGCCCGCGCCGAAAAATTGCGATCGGCAACTGTGCAGTACCCGCAAGTGCAGCAGCGCGTTAATGAAATAGCAAATTCCATCGCTGTGCGCGATCGAGATTTGCAAGCCGTCAGCGCTCAAACTTCCGCGATGAACCAGCAATTGCAAGAACATCCCGATCCCACAGCCCGCATAAGTGCGATCGAGCAGCAAATGGGCCGCCGCCGCCAGCAGCTAGACCAACATTTGGGAAGTCTCGGACGCCTCCAGCAGCAGCAGCAAAATCTGGAAAATATGCAAGTTCAGCTAGTAGCTCAAAAAGAGCAAATGCAAGTTGCTAAACGCCAGCAGCGAGTTTATCAAGAGTTGGGTCAAGCATTTGGTAAAAACGGCATTCAAGCTTTAATGATTGAAAATGTTTTGCCTCAACTCGAAGCAGAAACCAATCAGATATTGTCGAGATTGAGCGCGAATCAATTGCACGTTCAATTTATTACTCAGCGAGCGGCTGCTTCTAAAAAAGCAACTAAATTAATTGACACTTTAGACATTTTAATTGCTGATGCTCGCGGTACTCGCGCCTACGAAACTTACTCGGGCGGTGAAGCTTTTCGGATTAATTTTGCGATTCGGCTGGCGCTGGCGAGACTGCTGTCTCAGCGCGCGGGTACGGCTTTGCAAATGTTGATTATTGATGAGGGATTTGGGACTCAGGATGCTGAAGGGTGCGATCGGCTGATTGCTGCAATTAATGCGATCGCATCGGACTTCGCCTGCATTCTCACCGTTACCCATATGCCCCACCTGAAAGAAGCTTTTCAAGCCAGGATTGAAGTAAGCAAAACTGCTCAGGGTTCTTGCATCAACTTGTCAATTTAAAAGGGTTGGCGAGCCGGATGGAAGGAGGATAAAAAACAAGTAGAAAATATAAGTATTTTCACCTTCTGTTTTCTTTCCGCCTTCGGTATTTTCACCTTCTGTTTTCTGGATAAGTGCCGAATGCCTTCGGTTATACTAATTTTCCAAAAGAAGGCAATTGTAGGCCCGTACTCCAAACCATGATGGAATCAGTCATTGCCAATCTAAAATCTCAAATCTAAAATGGTATTACTCGTCTTCCTCGCAGGCTTTTTTTCGCTGCTGACATTGTTAACAAGGCGAAATTAAAAATAAGATCATAGAATAAGAATGGCTCAAGCTATTGATAATTTTGTATTTTTCTGTCCGCTCCTCGGGAGTTTGGATCTTGCAACCGATGACAACAGACTCTTTCAACCTGTCTCTCCTAGATCGGGCGATCGCAGCGTCGAGCAACAGCATCATAATCGCGGATGCTAGCAAGCCTGACATACCTATTATCTACTGCAATCCTGCTTTTGAGAAACTAACCGGTTACAGTGCCGAAGAAGTTATTGGACGCAACTGCCGGTTTTTGCAGGGCCCCGATACCGATAGCGCCGAATTAGACAAACTCCGCAGCAGTTTACGATCGGGAACAGAAGTTAAGGCAGTTCTCAAAAATTATCGCAAAGACAAAACTCCTTTTTGGAACGAATTAATCGTTTCCCCCATCCTAGACAACGAGGGAAAATTAACTCATTTTATCGGAGTTCAGAACGATATTAGCAAAAGAGTAGCAGCCGAAACAGCCCTGCAAGAAAGTGAAGAAAGATTGCGGGCGATCACCACCGTGACACCCGTTCCCATGTCAATTACGCGCCTGGAAGACAGCGTAATTTTGTATGTAAATCCTGCCCTCGGAGAAAGTTTAGGTTTTAGTTCCGAACAACTTATCGGAAGCAAAAAATTTGAACTTTATGCCAATATCAATGACCGCAGTCAATTGATAGGATTAGTAAAACAAAACGGCTTTAGCGACAGCGAACAAATTTGCCTCAAGAAAGCAAACGGCAGTTTTTTTTGGGTAAAAATGTCGATGCGAGCGATTAATTTTAATGGAGAAGCCGCAATTTTATCGGCATTTTACGATATTACCGATCGCGTAGAAGCAGAAACAGCACTACGCCAAAGCGAAGCGAGGTTTCAAAAACTAGCCGCCAACGTTCCCGGAATGATTTATCAATTTCAGTTAGCAGCAGACGGCACTATGTCATTCCCCTACCTCAGTTCCGGCTGCCGCGAACTCTGGGAATTAGAACCAGAGGTACTCCAAAACTCAGCTATTCCCGCAATCGAAATGATTCATCCCGACGATGCGCCAAGCTTCCATGAATCTGTTGCTATCTCAGCTAAAACTTTAGAACCTTGGCGGTGGGAAGGCAGATTAGTTTTTCCGGGCGATCGGATTAAGTGGATTAGTGGGGCTTCCCGACCCGAACCGAGCGAAAAAGATGACATTATTTGGGACGGCTTGTTGATTGACATTAGCGATCGCAAACTTGCAGAATCAGCACTGCAGCAAAGCGAAGCCAGATTCCAAAAAATGGCTGCCAACTTGCCGGGAATGATTTATCAATACTTGCTGCATCCAGACGGTTCCGATGAATTCATTTATGTCAGTTCTGGCTGTTGGGAACTCTACGAATTAGAGCCAGAAAAACTTCAAAACAACTCCGATTTAATGTGGTCAACGGTGCATCCAGAAGACCTAAAACCCCTGTTAGAATCAGTCGCAGTTTCTGGCAAAACTTTAAAACCTTGGATATATGAAGGGCGGATCGTAACGCGATCGGGAAAACTGAAATGGATTCGCGGCATCGCCCGCCCCGAACTGCAAGCGGGGGGCGATATACTGTGGGAGGGGGTGACAATCGACATCAGCGATCGCAAGCTAGCAGAAATCGCCCTCAGCGAGTCAAAAATCGCCCTGCAACAAGCCAATCAAGAACTTGAAAAGCGCGTCCTAGAACGCACGGAAGCCTTGCAAACGTCCCAAAAAATGCTGTGGTTGGTAATCAACAACATCCCTCAGTTAATCGTCTGGAAAGATCGAGATTCAGTTTACTTGGGAGGCAACAAAAACTTGGCCAACGTCGCAGGTTTCAATCACTCCAGTGAAATTGTCGGTCTCACGGACTACGATATGCCCTGGAAGCCAGAAGAAACAGAATTTTTTCGAGCCTGCGACCGCCGCATCATGGCAACCAACACCCCAGAATATCACATTATAGAACCCCAACTGCAAGCCGACGGCACCCAGCGCTGGCTGGATACAAATAAAATACCTTTACACGACAATAACGGCAATGTAGTCGGCATTTTGTGTACTTTTGAAGACATCACCGAACGGCTTTCCCTCGAAGCTAAAGTCCGGGCCAGCGAGGAACTATTTCGTACAATTTTTGAAGATGCACCCATTGCTATCTACTTAGCCAATTTAGACGATAACAAGTTCGTGCGAGTCAATAAAACTTACTGCGAAATGCTGGGATATACCGCAGCCGAATTGCTCGCCAAAACATTTATAGAAATTGGGCATCCCGAAGATAATCCCAAAAATCTCGAAGTTGCTGATGCTCTTTATCGGGGAGAAATTACGAGCTATCAAATCGAAATTCGCCAGATTTCGGCGACAGGTAAGATTGTTTGGGTAAACGTGACAGCTACTTTGATTCGAGACGGCGAAGGAAAACCTATTTACAAATTAGGGATGATTGAAAATATTACCAACCGCAAAATTTCCGCAGCAGCACTCCAAGCTTCCCAATCTCAATTGAGAAAACAAGCAGCCCAATTGCAAGAAGCCTACGAACAGCTTCAACACGCTCAAATCCAATTAGTTCAATCAGAAAAAATGTCGAGCCTCGGTCAGATGGTGGCTGGAATCGCCCACGAAATCAACAATCCCGCAACTTTTATTAACGGCAATATTTCTCACACATACAACTATTTTCACGATTTAATAGAACTATTGAATCTCTACCAGCAATGCTACCCGTCCCCAGATCCT
Organism: Microcoleus sp. Pol7_A1; assembly: GCF_036701085.1. Lineage (NCBI taxonomy): Bacteria > Bacillati > Cyanobacteriota > Cyanophyceae > Oscillatoriales > Microcoleaceae > Microcoleus > Microcoleus sp. Pol7_A1. Next base: position 48,454 of record NZ_JAUBQD010000012.1, on the reverse strand, counting down.
CAGATTGCGAAAAAAGTTAACGACTTAGACTTAGATTTTCTGAAGGAAGACTTGCCCAGAATGCTAAATTCTATGAGAGTAGGAATAGAAAGAATTGGTAAAATTGTGTTGTCGCTGCGAAATTTTTCGCGGTTGGATGAATCAGAGATGAAGTTGGTAGACCTTCACGAAGGAATTGACAGTACGCTATTAATTGTGCAGCACAGATTGCATCAGGAAAATACAAAAAGCCGGATTGAAATTATTAAAGAATACGGAAAGATATCTAAAATTTCCTGTTGTGCGGGGCAGTTAAACCAGGTATTTTTCAACATTATCACCAATGCGATCGACGCTGTAGAAAACCAACCGCAACCTCGGACGATCGTGATTCGCACTGAAATGAAAAAAGCCGGGTTGAAAAGCCACAGTAAAAGCCAGCTCAGTCATTGCGATCGCATCGTCATTTGCATCGCCGACAGCGGCCCAGGAATGACCGAAGACGTTCGCAAGCGGCTGTTTGACCCCTTTTTTACCACCAAACCCGTAGGGTCTGGAACCGGCTTGGGATTATCCATCAGCCATCAAATTGTGGTAGAAAAACATAGGGGAAGCCTGCGGTGCATCAGTGCGCCCGGACAGGGAGCGGAATTCTGGATTGAAATCCCCTGCTGAGCGATCGTCCATTAACCTAAAAGTTTCAATATCTAACTTTTAATTCCCAATTGCCGTCGGTGCTTGAGTTATCAGCGTTTTGAATTAACCGCACTCAGAGGCCGAAATAAATCGCACTCAGCGGTGTGCTAATCTGCTGCCCTTATTCGCTAGGCAATTATGCTGAAAAAACTACCTTTATCCTGGTCTCGCTACAAGCCAGCCGGGTTGACGCTGGCTTTGGGTGTCGGACTGTCGATCCTAGCATTCGCCTTGGTTTGGGACTGGGAAGACAAGCGCCGCGACTACGAAATGCAGCGCCGCATTGACGATATTGCGATCGGCATAGAACGCCAGCTCAACTCCGACTTAGATAGTGTTCTCGCCCTCAGCGACTACATGAAAGCCTTCAGCGCCGTCGAGCGTTCCTCTTTTGCCCGGTTTGTCGCCCGTCCCCTAGCCGTCCACCCCAGCCTGCAACTCCTGGCTTGGACTCCCCGCGTCCCCAATTCGCAGCGAGCCAACTACGAAGCCAAAGCCAAAACCGAAACTGACCCCAGCTTCGAGATTACAGAGCGCGGCCCCCGAGGAGAACTGCGCAAGGCCCTCCAGCGTTCCGAATACTTCCCGGCTTTCTACGTCGAACCACCAGCCGGAAACGAGACTGCATTGGGCTTTGACCTCGCCTCCCACCCAGAAATCCGAACCGCGCTCGATCGAGGGCGAGATACTGGAGAAATGATTGTCACCAACTACGTCGGCCTAACTCAGAGCAATTCCCCGGAACTAGGTCTTTTGGCCATAGTTCCGATTTACGAAAACAGCAGTAAACCGACTGCGCTGGAATCCCGCCGCCAACTGCTACAAGGATTTGTTCTGGGCGTATTTCGAGGCAAAGATATTTTCCAAACCTCTTTAAAAGGACGCAATACCGACTACCTCAATATTTATCTCGTTAGCGATGCCCCAGACAAGCAAGAAGCAGCGTCACTGTTACCGCAAAAGGCCAACCCGATTCTCAAAAATCTCCCTGCTGAGAGGCGAATTCAGCAATTTGCGGTGCAGTTCCAATCCGCGAGCCAACAAGTGCTTCCAGCATCAGCCGCTGCGGAACCAGCCCTCAGGCTAAACTGCCCGATTCTTGACAATCCAGGCCCGAACTATACAGCTTGCAGAAGGCGACTGAAAATTAGCGGCCGCCAGTGGTCTATGTACGTGTCGGCAACGCCGGAAATTCGCCGGATTCGCAAGCACTGGCGCTCTTGGGGAACTCTGACGATGGGGATGCTGTGGACTCTGATTCCGGTGACATATATACTGACAGCTTTGAGCCGCACCGCCCAAATCGAAAAGCTAGCTCAAGAAAGAATTCGCCAAGCCGAACAGTTGCAGGCTGCTTACCTACAGTTGGAACTCGAACAAGCTAAATCCGAGCAACTGCTGCTGAACGTTTTGCCGGCAGCGATCGCCCTGCGCTTGAAGGACAACGAACACAATATCGCCGAAAGTTTTGCGGAAGTAACTGTGATGTTTGCCGACATTGTGGGGTTTACAGAGCTTTCGTCGAGAATTTCCGCGACTGCAGTGGTGGAAGTGCTCAACGATATTTTTTCGGCTTTTGACCACTTAGCCGATCGCCACGGTTTGGAGAAAATTAAGACTATTGGTGACGCTTACATGGTTGTCGGCGGTTTGCCTACTGCCAGAGAGGATCATGCCGAGGCGGTTGCGAACATGGCGATCGATATGCTGCACGAAATTAGGCTCCTCAGTTTAGAACATTCGGAACCTTTCAGCATTCGGATCGGGATTAGCAGTGGCCCTGTCGTTGCCGGCGTCATCGGCTTAAAAAAGTTTATTTACGACCTCTGGGGCAACACAGTAAATATTGCTTCGCGAATGGAATCCCACGGGATTACCGGCTGCATTCAAGTCACCGCCGAAACCTACGAGATATTAAAAGATAAATATACTTTTCAGAAGCGCGGCGCCATTCAAGTTAAGGGCAAGGGATACATGGTTACTTATTTGCTGACTGGGAAAAAAGATTATTAACACCGCGCAAAAACGGATACAAGCCTCCGACTTCCCGATCGACTAAGACTTTCGCTCGCCAAGCTAAAATAGTGTAAGCTCAAGGTATTTTATCACCCCTGTACCAACTGAGGAAAAACCATGACGACGCTGCTAATTCAAACCGAAAGCGTCCCACTGACGGTCTATTTCCCTGCGATCGAATCGATGACTGTTGAACAGTTCTATGAATTTTGTCTAGTTAATCGCGATTTGAGAATTGAGCGTACTGCCAGTGGGGAAGTGATCGTTATGTCACCAGCTTTTTCAGATACAGGGAATCGAAACGGTAAGATTGCCCTACAATTGGGGAACTGGGCTGAACAAGATGGCACAGGTGAAACGTTTGACTCCAGTGCAGGCTTTACCTTGCCGAATGGAGCAACCCGCTCCCCCGATGCCTCATGGATTAAACTAGAGCGCTGGAATGCCTTAACTGAAGAACAAAAAGCCTCATTCGCACCGATTTGTCCCGACTTTGTGATTGAATTGCGGTCTGCTAGTGACACTCTCAAGGGATTGCAAAACAAGATGCAAGAATATATTGAGAACGGTGTATCGCTCGGCTTGTTGCTCGATCGCAAAAACAGAAAAGTCTACATCTACCGTCCCGATGGCGAACCTGAAATCTTAGATAATCCTGAAACAGTCAGCGGCGATCCAGAGTTACCGGGATTTGTCTTGCGGATGGCAAAAATCTGGTGATTTAGCTCGTTACACCATACTCAAAGACATCAATTCATCTGTCATTTCAAAATTAGCAGTCACACTTTGCACGTCGTCCAAATCTTCCAGTGCATCCATTAACTTAAGGAGCGATCGAGCTTTTTCCGGAGTGTCTATTTCCACTGTATTGCTGGGAATCCAGCGAGTTTCCGACTGCAAAACAGCAAACTTTTTTTGTTTCAAAACATCAGCCAACTGTTCCAAATTAGCCACACTTGTAAATACCTCTGCACCTTCAGTATCCTCATCAATTAATATCAAATCATAAGATTCCGCAGCCGCCTCTAGCGACGCTTCAAACAATTGTTCCTCATCAATCGGGCCGCGTACCGTACAAACTCCTTTGTGGTCAAACATCCAGCCCACACAACCAGTTTCGCCCAGGTTGCCGCCATTTTTAGTAAAAGCTTCTCGCAAGTCAGCCGCCGTGCGGTTGCGGTTGTCTGTCAGCGCTTCAATCAGAATAGCAACTCCGCCAACGCCGTAACCTTCGTAGCGAATAGCTTCTAAATCCGAATTCCCCCCCGCCAAGCCGGCACCTTTGGCGATCGCCCTTTCTATGTTTTCATTAGGAATATCCGCCGCCTTGGCTTTTTCTATAGCCGTCCGCAGTTGAAAATTGCCAGCGGGATCGGGAACTCCGCTGCGGGCCGCGACAATAATTTCGCGAGATATTCTCGCAAAAACTTTGCCTTTAACCGCATCAACTCTAGCTTTTTGGCGTTTAATATTCGCCCACTTACTGTGTCCTGCCATACCGATTTAAGATTTTCCATTTAAAATGTGCGATCGAGATTAAACAATAACACCCAGATTCTGACAAATCAGATTAACATAGGGTGCGCCTCGGCGCACTTTACAGACATAGCATAGAATAGGATTTTTCGCACGAATCTTAACTTTAATTAAATCGGATAACGGCTTCAGAGTCAGTCAGGTGAGAAGTATCGCCATTAAGTGCGATCGACCATTCTCCATCATCCCGCACCAATTTCACTAAACAACACAGAGAAGCGTTAATTTCTGTTTCTGCACAGCCCGCCAGCCCGATCGCAGTTCCTAAAACCGACGCACCGTGACCTACTAATAACATATCCTCGGGAAACTCAGCCGCGAGGCGTTTAGCAGTTTCCCCCGCCCTTTTGAGACAAGCTTCCCCAGTTTCGGGATAATTAGCAATACCGCCTTTGTAGGAAGCATCAATCCTGGGAAAACGCCTGCACAAAGCTTCGACGGACTCAGTTTCCGGCATTTCTGCCATCCATTCCGGATTCAGCCATTCGCACAGTCCCCACTCTAGTTTAATTGACAAATCGAGAGCTTCGGCCGCGTGATTTGCTGTTTGGACAGTTCGCAGAAAAGGCGAAGCAAAAATATGAGAAATTCCTTCACCTTTGAGGCGATTGGCGAGTTGTTTGGCTTGAACGTGACCGTCTTCGGAAAGGTGGGGATCGTAGCGGTGTTCTGCGGTGAGAAACCAGTCGGGGTTAACGAAGTCGATGCGGTTTCCGTGTCGTGCGATCCAGACTGTTTGCGGCATGAATTAGTTTTAGTTTGGCTTCTTGATGTAATATTATATCAAAGATGCTGATTTAGGATCTTTATGAAATTCGAGTGGGATGAAAACAAGGCTGCGGTAAATTTGTCCAAGCATGGCATCTCATTTGAGGAAGCCAAAACGGTTTTTGACATCCCCTCTACGTCGATTTATACGATCCGGATCGCTCTGATGAAGAAGAGCGCTATATTATTGTTGGAGAGTCCCAGCAAGGTAATTTATTGATAGTGTCGTATACAGAAAGAGCAGATTTTATTCGTTTGATTAGCGCCAGAAAAGTAACACGAGTGGAGCGAGAAGTTTATGAAGAAGGATGAAACAGGGATGGACGATGAGCTTCGGTCGGAATATGATTTGAGGAAGTTGCGTGTAAGAAGGGTAGGCTCTGGACGAAAGACCTTTGGTGGTGTAAATATTCGTTTAGAACCGGATGTTGCAGAGATGTTTCCCGATTCTGAAGCAGTGAATGAAGCTCTGCGGTTTTTGATTAGAATTACTAAAGAAAACGTGGTGTCCGAGAAATAATACCAAATCTGGTGTCCTCTGTATTGATTTAATATTATATCGAAGTTTGGTAATTTGGTGGGTTACCAAGCTATTGATTGAATTTTTTTAACCGCAGATACACGCAGATAGACGCAGATGATAGTGGGTTTGGTAAGAGATGATGGGGTAGTGTTTTTTACCTTTAAAGTCTTTCCAGCCATTTTTGCATGGATAAATCAATTAATTGAGCTGAAGTAAATTTACAGGTACGTTTCTCTAAGTATTCTGCAATTTCTAAAATTTCCGGATATCGAGCGATAATTTTCATTTTAATAAAAACATCTTTGACATCCTTGCTTAAATCTATATACTTCATCTCTTCATAAGTTAATATTTGAGAAGCTGCCGATTTGTTAACGAGTTTAATGGCGCTATTAATGTATTCTAATAATTCTCTTTCAATAAAATAAGTATGCCTAGGCATACACTGTTGGATATCTTTTATATTTTGCTTTATTTTTTCTGTCTGATTAGCTATTACCTTCTTATTAGAGCTAACTTTAGCACCAATTCCTCTCGATACGTAGCCCTCTATCAAAGCATTATCATTCCAATCTGTCCAGACTCTTGCTCTTGAAATAGTTTTACTTGTCAGACCTTTTAAAGGTAGCCATAAAAATAAAATGAGATTTCCTTTACTGTCTGAACATAACTCTGCACAAAATTTACTGGTCTTAGTGTTGCCATTTCCATACTTAATACTACCACTATCAGTAATTTCTTGCATTCGTTTATCAAAGCAGAGAATTTTATCCCTAATTTTCAATATTTTTTGCTGTTGACTAAGCTCACACTGGCTTAATAGTTTTATAAATGCTTTAGGTGGAATCGGTATATTATCAGTGCTTTCTTTTTGCTGGTGAACAATTTCTACTTGTGACATCTGTTCAGTATCTACATCTTTCAGTTGTAAATTTAAGTTATCCTCAAAAAAAACGATCGCAAATTGCAAAAACTGAAAAAATAGCCCGTGATACTTCCTGTCTGTAAAATTATCCCTGTGAAATTTCGGCGTAATTGCTATTAAGCGAACCGGTCGATCGTAATCCACGCGCTCGGCAAAAGGTTTGTGTTCTAACAAAGCATCGTAATAACGGGTTAACTGCTGAACGACATATCTATCTTCGCCGTTTTTCAACTCCAGCACAACTAACCGTTTATTCTCGTCCACCGCTATAATATCGCATCTTTGCTCGTTGACAGTGAATTGCCGCTTGATGACTGTCAAACCGAGCAAACTTTGCAAGTGAACTTCGACAAAATCCTCTAACGCTTCTTCATTTGCAAATTCCCACCCCGACCCTGTTTTCCTCAATGCGGCGCTGCTGAGCATTTTGACAATTCTTAAAGTTTTTAACCAATTTTACCACTAATGTCTGTAGTGCGCCGGGGGTTTAAATAAAGCTCGATCGCCCTGAGAGCTTCCCAGCCATCCCGCCACAAAATCGCCTTTAAGTGGGAGCGCTATAATAGTAACTATTCGACACTCCCATATCTTGACAAATCATTAAAAATATGCTCATCAGTGAAAGCGATCGCGCTACCATTCGCTCAGTCGTAGAACAGCAACTACAAGCATTTCAAAAAGACGATGCTGCTGGGGCTTTTTCCTTCGCCAGTCCCGGAATTCAGCACCAGTTTCGCACAGCAGAAAACTTTATGCACATGGTAAAAATTGCCTATGAAGCTGTCTACCGTCCGCGCTCGGTATTATTTGAAAACCTCACCACTGTAGAAGGAATTCCCGCTCAGCCGGTGCTGTTGCTGGACTCGGAAGGCATCCCAATCAGAGCCATTTATCTCATGGAAAAACAGTTTGATAATAGTTGGCGAATTAATGGCTGTTATTTGGTTTCCATAACAGCATAAATAAGTTATGCTTACTTTGAGGCTGAGCTTTTTTTGCTAACTCGCAGCATCTTATTCCCGCCTTTTTGAAACTCGTAGGGAGCCTCTTGAATTTCTACACTAAAACTTCTCTTTTTCAATTCTGCGATCGTCGGATTTAAGTGATCGGATTCCTCCCCGCTAAAACTCTGCAATAGAGGGAATACCCGGACTTCCTTCGCAACCCGACACATTTCTGTAATTGCTTCCAGATGAAATTCTTCGGAAAGCAGGTGAGAATAAGCAAACAAGAAATGGCTGCACAAAGCTAAATCGAATTGACTGTTCTCGAAAGGCAAAACTGGCAGCTCAGCATTCAGGTAGCGGCCTTGCTGCAAGCCTGATGGAAAATCTTCTAAAAATTCCTGCATCGCCTTCATTCGCACTTCGCCTAGCTGGTACGGCGATTCAAAATTATTCCACAGATAGCCGTCTAAATTGGCTTTAACACCGTCAATCACAGTTTGATATGTTTCTTGGATGCGATCGCCAATTTCCAACGCAGTAAACTGATAAACTGGATCGCAAGAAATTACCTTTTTACCTTGGCGAGTCATTTCGGCATTGAAACTCGCCGGGCCGCCGGCACAATCAAGAATTGCTAGCTTGAGGTCACTTGATGTCAAGCTAAACATTCCTATGTATTCATCCAAGCAGCGTCCCCAGGGAATTACTTTATCCAATTTTAGTGACACTTGTCTTTGTCCCGCAGATAGAATTATCTAATATTTTACCTCAAATCAGGGCGGTTTTTTCCTATCTCCTTTCTGTGGCAGGTTGATTTGTATCCCGAGTTATGTATGAAAAATTTTGCTCAAACGAGCTCCTAATCCTGAGAACAGTTGGCGGGCTTTACAGTTTCTTTACAAACAAGGTACAAAATAGTTAAGTGCGATCGCACTATTTTTATCATTCCACCTGTGGATTTTGCAGCGAAGCGAGGCTACACTGGACAGCAGGGAAAATAAACTAAAATCAACTAGCTAAATTGCTCTCGTTCATTGGCAGGCTGCAACCAGGGAAGAAAGATGAAACATAACGTTCAAACCGCTAAAAGTCTTAGTTTGTCAGCACTCCTGGTGCTATTGAGTTCGCTGCCCAGTATAGCTCAGTTGCCTGCCATCAGAAATCCTGCCGCCAGTCCTAACTCAAACCAACCGATAGTACCGCCGCCGCCACCTCGGGGTGTAAGTTTGCCACCGATCGGCAATTCTGCGCCGCTGACACAAGAAGCAGCTTATACTTTAGGCCCGGGCGATCGCATTGCTTTAGATATCTTCGGCGTCCCTGAATTCAGCAAAGAATATCAAGTGTTAGTTGACGGGACGCTCAATTTGCCAATCATTCGCAGCGTCTCAATTCAAGGGTTGACGCTGCAACAAGCCGCTAACGTGATTACCCAGCGATACGAACCCTTCATCAATGTTCCCGTTGTTACTGTGACTGTGATCGTCGCTCGCCCCCTAAATATAGGTCTTGCGGGTGAAGTTACTCGCCCGGGTTCCTACAAGATTAATCCCACTAGAGAAGGAGGAGGAGTAAAATTCCCGACTTTGATGGAAATGCTGCAACTTGCACAAGGGGTGACATCAGCCGGAGATATGCGAAATGTCCAAATTCGCCGTCCCCGCAGAGGCGGGCCGGAGCAAGTTACTACGGTAGATTTGCAGAATTTTTTAGAGACGGGAAATTTGCGTCAAGATGTCACGATTCGAGATGGAGATACAATTTTTGTACCGACAGCCAGTGCCCTGAATACTCAAGAAGTTCGTCAAAGAGCCAGTGCTAATTTTTCCGCTGATATTACTAAACCAATTGGCGTGGTAATTGTCGGCGAGGTAAACAGGCCGGGGCCTTATACTATATCTGCTGCTGATTTGCGATCGACCAACCAACAAACAGAACTGAGTTTTGTCAGCATCGAGCAACAGCAAGGAGCAGTTGTCGGTTTACCAACGATAACTAGAGCGCTCAAAATTGCTGGCGGTATCACTACAGAAGCTGACATTCGCCGCGTGCAAATCCGCCGCCGAATCAGAGGTGCCAACGAACAAACTATCATGGTAAATCTGTGGGATTTGCTGCAAAAAGGCGACGCAACTCAAGATGTTTTGCTGCAAGAAGGAGATAGCGTAATTATCCCGACAGCAGCGACTGTAGACTTAGCTGAAGTTTCTCAAGTCGCAAATAGCAGTTTTTCTCCGAACGCGATTAGCATCAATATTGTAGGAGAAGTAATTAGGCCTGGGGCTTTGCAGGTGCGGCCCAGTACATCCCTGCACCAAGCTTTGCTGACCGCAGGCAGTTTCAATCAATTGCGGGCTAAAAAAGACAAGGTAGAACTATTGCGTTTGAACCCCAACGGTACTGTTTCTCGCCGCACGATCGAGGTGGATTTTGCTCAAGGATTGAATCCTAATAATAACCCAACTCTTCGCAACAACGATGTGATTCTGGTAGCGCGATCGGGCTACACTAGGGTAGCAGACAATATCAACAGTTTCTTGCAGCCGATCGCAGGAGTTGCAACTGGGATCAGCGCTGTTAGCGGCGTTCTTAGTGGGTTTGATACAACGATCAGAACTTTTCAAAACTTATTTTTGGGAGGAGATTTCGATCGGCGAATTCAGATCAGACAGCTTCGCGAACAACGTCAAGACAGACAAGAGCAACGTGAAGACAGACAGCTAGAAAGACAGATACAACGTGAAGATAGATTGCAGCAAGCAGAAGACAGAAGACTGCAACTTGAAGACAGAAGGCTGCAACTTGAAGACAGACAGCGGCAAATAGATCTTGAGAATCGGCAACTCCAAATCCAGGAGCAGCAACTTCTGCTCCAAAATCAGCAGCAGCAAATGCAGCCACAGCAAATTCAGCCAACTACTCCTTGATATCTAGTCATGTAAAATAACCTTTATAATTTTGTAGTGAGGACTTCAGTCCTCCCTACAAAACAATTTGATTGCGCTCGTTAAGCTCAAACTTCACGCATCAAGTCCCCGTCTACGGAATTTAAACTAATAACTTAAACAAAGATTATTTCGCAAATAATGCGCGTTGTTAAAGGATAATTCAAAATATTTAACAAAACTTTTCTGTATATGTCTAAACCTTTAGCATTGAGGTGAACACCGTCAATGGTTAAATCTGCATTGAGAGCTTGTTCATTAAACAATGCTTGTATGCCGCGAGATTCAACGGCCAAATTTTCGGCGGCTGATACTCGATCGATCAGAATATTGATTTCGTCAACTCTAGCAATTGTTCCTGCTAATTTAGGATTGTAGCTGGCGGCAAGAGTGGAGTAAAAAGCAGGAATCAGAATAATCTGTTTTGTTCCGAGCGATCGCATCAGGGCGATCGCCTGTTTTAAATTGGTGACAAACGCCTCGTCGCTAATGCCATACATAGTATCATTTGTGCCGATCGCCAAAATCGCTTTTTCGCAGGTAAACCGCTGTGGTACTAACTGTTTAAGCTGTTCTAGCAGCGAAACTGAACTCATTCCGCCGATCGCAAAATTAAAATTTTCTTCACCTAAAGAATCGCCGAGAGCCGAAGAAATAGAATCGCCCCAAACGCACCCTTGATATTGCTTGTCTTTAATTTGTTGTACCTGATTGTACACAATAAGTTGCCACCACAGGGCAGAACTAACTGTATCTGCCGAAGGTTGCGGGTTAGCTAACACCCGAAACGGGATGTACGCGCATAATAACAAAGCCAACACGACGGAAATTAACCTAAATTTAGCGTTCATAAAACTTGCTTGAGTTGGCTGCTACTTTAGTTTATGCTCTTGCTTTAACGAGCAGTCAGGATTGATGCAAATTTCTATAAATTAGTAATTTGTACATATCCAAATACCGCTACATATATCAAACTGAGGTGGTAAAATAATTTAGGACTAATATTATGTCTAAACCAGTTGACTGGACAGTTGGCATCCCCGCTAGCACCCTGATAGCCGTCGGAACCCAGGTCAGCGGGAGATTTCCTCTAGATGGAGCAAGTGCCAGAAACTTACTCTACCGCATGGAGGGCAAAAACATTACCAGCTATATCGTCTACGATGACAGCGGACGGGCAATTAAGCGAGTAGACTTGACAGGAAAGGCTCATGCAAATGTGCCGACACCTCACGCCGTTGAATACAAATACAACCAAAACTCAGCAGGAGACATTTTCGTGCAAGCTGAGAAAACAGTTAGGCCAGCTAGATTGGATGAAATACCCTAGAAATTATGTTCATCAAACAAATATCTTTGAATGCAGATAAACTAATCGATTTCCAGCAGTGGAAAAAAGCCAACGGCGATGATTTTTCACTTTGGGATTATCTTTTTGGAGCTGCTAACATTGAAATTGCTATAGCTTTCACAAAACTATTCTGGCCAGATTTTGTCGAACATGAAGGCGGTATCTTTTTGTCCGAAGCCTTTAACAGTCAAATATACGAACAGTGGAAAATCGAACTGGGGAATGATGTCGCTGCAATTGAGCAGGTGATGAACCACCAGCACATTGATGATATTCTCCCCGGTGCGGAAAACGCTAGCACTGAGAATTTATTGTATTTGGGACAAGCATTAGCTCAGATGTGGGAAAGTCGCCTAAAATTACTATATCCTCAGCGACGTTTTCAAGTTAAATGCGATCGGGACGAACACACTGTTGTAGTGACGTTTTTTCAGGATAATTAATCAAGCTTTCACCCCCAACAATTCCGGTTTCAAAACCTGATTTAATTTGCCACTGCGAAATCCCTCCAAATCCAAAGTCGCGTAAACAAAACCAAACTCTTGAAACACCGCCACCAATGCAGGCAAATCTGCCTTTAACACAAATTCCTTAATCTCCTCGGCGGGTAACTCGATGCGCGCCGTATCTCCGTCCGATCGCACTCGCAAATTTTTCAGTCCCAACTGCCGCAAATACCGTTCGGCGCGCCCCACTCTTTGCAACTTTCCAACGGTGATTTCTTCGCCGTAAGGAAAGCGCGAACTCAGACAAGGTTGAGCTGGTTTGTCCCACCAAGGTAAACCCAATTCTTTTGCCAATTGCCGCACTTCAAACTTAGTAATTCCTACTTCTGCTAAAGGCGATCGCGCGCCGCGTTCCTTTGCCGCCTGAATCCCCGGACGGTAATCCTTTAAATCGTCAGCATTCACCCCATCCACCACATAAGGATAACCCTTTGCTAGTGCTAGCGGTTTCAAAGTATCGTGCAGTTCGCTTTTGCAGAAATAGCAGCGGTTAACCGGGTTAGAAGTGTAATTTGGATTTGCCATTTCCTGAGTTTGTACTTCCTGGTGGGCAATCCCTATTTCTGCTGCTTGAATGCGCGCATCTTCTAAATCTTCTGGCAGTAAAGACGGGGAAACAGCAGTAACTGCCAAAGCGCGATCGCCCAACACATCAAAAGCGATTTTAGCCACCAAAGTGCTGTCAATTCCGCCGGAGTAGGCAATCAAAGCCCGTTCCATCTGTGCGAAAATATCTTTTAATTGTTCGAGTTTTTCTACTAACATAATTTCAATTTTTTGTTACAAACAGAGAAGTAAGAAAGCAAACTAAAGAAAGAAGGATGAAGAAAGCATATCTCGATCGGGTGCCCTTCTTGTCTCGAACCTCTTCCTTCTTCCGACTTCCATCGGACTTCTAATTCTATTCTGGATCGATACCGAGGGCTGCCAATCGAGCCAAAAGTTCTTGATTTCGCTGTCTTTCCTGTTCCAGCAGCCTCTCGGCTAACTCTTTATCTTGCTGTTGGCGATCGGCGCGCTGTCGTTCATCTTCAGCCCGTTCTTCCGGCCACAACAGCAACTCACCGGCTGCATTCCACCAGCCCAGCCAATATCCCGTTCTACCTTCGCGAGTTCCCTGCCAAACTCCCAAAAATAGATTTAATCCAGGTATTAAATAACGCCCGTTTTCATCAGGATTTTGATTCTCGTAACGCCGCGATTCTAGCGCATAAACTTCTATTCTGCCTGTATGCGGCCGAAAAATGACATAGCTAGGAACTTTGATTACTTGTTCGTAAAAAAAACACTTGCCGATTTCTTCTGTGTGTTCGACAGAGTATTCATCGCCGTAAGTAGCTGATAGAAATTCCATCACTACAAAAGGGACAGTTCCTTCGGTATGAGGCGTGTAACTGCGGCGGGGATAGTTGTGAGGCCAAGGTTGAACCGGCTGCACGTACATCCAGTCTGGGGCTTTGCAAATAGTGCGATCGTCCACAGCAGCGCACAAAGCAAAATTAGAAACTATCAGTGCGTCTTGCATTACTTCCGGCGAACCAACTAAAGACTGGCGCAAACCGTTAGCTAGCAACGGAGGGTCTGTATCCTCTACAGGGTCGTCCGGTAGGATGAAATCATCGGGTAACAGCGGCCAGGTAATGGTTAGCTTTGAGAGTGGTTTGTGTATTATAGTAGTCATAAGCCACCTCATTTTACCAATAAAAATTTAAGTTTTAGTCGAGATTGCTTATCGACAACCTTTTCTATATCTTAGCGTGCTAATTCGATAATAAAATTTGTTTGTAGTGAAAATTTTAGTCCTCACTACAAACAATTACCAATTACCCCTGAAGCTGCCGAAGGCGCGTTTTAAAATTCCCTACGGGAAAATATGGCGATCGCAATTGACAGCAGCAGCACCACATACAGCAAACCGTAGCCAGCATCTGTAATCAAACCTGCCAAGTAAGGAACTTGTCCGTAAACAGCGTCGTTTCTCAAATTGAATCTGGCTAAATCCGGCAAAACCAGATAAAGTCCCATCATCAATTGTTCAATGCCAGGATTGTTAGTTAACTTGCCCAAAGCCACTAAATCCCGCGTCGAATGTCCCATCAAATAAACGCCAAATGTCAGTAAAGCTGCCAGCAGCGAACTGCTGAACACCCCAAATAAAATCCCGACACCGGCCATGAGACACAGCTCAAACCAGACAAACAACGAGGCGATTAAAATGCTTTCCAAAGGGTAAGGAATCCGGCTCAAACTCAGAATAGCCAGATAGATAACAGTCATTGCTGCTACAAGCACCGCCAGCACGGCCGACAGCCCTAAGTGCTTGCCCACAATTAACTCAGCCCTACTTATCGGCTTAGCAACTAACAGGTAAACAGTCCGCTTTTCAATTTCTTTGTTGACCAGTCCGGTAGCCACAAAGACTGTGGCAATTATACCGAGAATGCTCATAGCAGCCAAACCGACATCTAAGATAATTTTTTTCTCGGTTGTCGCCGCCAATTCCGGTATCAACCGTACTGAGGCTCCCATCAACAGAGCAAAAATAATAATTAAGTAAAGGATGCGATCGCGAATTACTTCCCAAAATACATTGGTCGCGACTGTCAAGATTCTTCTGAAATTCATCTAGTTATTAACCCGCTGGAAACTTTCGCCATACTTTAATATAAGGAAGAGGGAAGAGGGAAGAAGGAAGAAGGAAGAAGGAAGAGGGAAGAAAGAGGATTTTTTCCATCTCAGACTCTCAGACGCTCCCACTCTCAGACTCTCCCACTCTCCCGCTATACCGATCGCAATTAGTTAACAGAGACAGAATCAAACTTGACTGTCCCCCGCCGTTCCATCTTTTTTTTGTCCGGGTTGAGAGCGTTTGATCCCATCGCACCTTACAGTAGCCCTATTGCCTATCTCGAACACCTCGCAAGATTTGGTAAACGAATATATTTCAGGTCTAAAAACCAGCCCCAGCCAAGTTGCCTGCATCTCTAACTGATAGCGGGAGTCTCCTTGGACGATCGAAGTTTTGACATCCCAGCTCGCATCTTCTGGGACTATCCCAGTTGTTTTTAAGGCTTGATTCCGCAGAAAAAATCGCTCGTTGTCAATATCTATTAACATTTGCTCTACCTGCGCCCACGGTTTTGTGCGGGCTTCATTTTGCAGGTATCGCTCCATTGCATTGAGGATGACAACACCTCGGGAGCGATTAATAGTTGGCTGTTGAAATGTCACCACATAATCGCTTTTCCTCAAATCCTGCGATAAAACGCTTGGATACTGTTTTATCCAACCTTGAATTAAAAAGTGAAATGCAAACCAACAGGAAAACAGCAGGTGAACTAGGGTAATTATCAAAAACTGAGGGCGCACCAACGACTTGATACTTTCCCGTTTTGACTCGCTATTCCAAACCTCTATTGTAGCAAGAATTACTACTGCTAT
This sequence comes from Microcoleus sp. Pol7_A1, assembly GCF_036701085.1. Taxonomy (NCBI): domain Bacteria; kingdom Bacillati; phylum Cyanobacteriota; class Cyanophyceae; order Oscillatoriales; family Microcoleaceae; genus Microcoleus; species Microcoleus sp. Pol7_A1. The sequence continues at coordinate 32,821 of NZ_JAUBQD010000012.1, read as the reverse complement.
AAGTGGGCCGGATATCCATGCTATTTCCTTCCTATCCGCCGGCAATCTTACAAGCAACCACAAGCCAATTAAAATGCTTGTCACCCACGGACTCAGACTTACTCCTTTAATCACAAAAGGTTGCTGGCTGGTCAGCAAACCCATTGAAAGTGTAAAAAATAACCAGCTCATATCAAAAAGCAGAGTTCTCGTCCGCCAGTCAGTGACTGCCGCCACTGTCAGCAAAGCTAAAAAGATGCTGAGCAGTAAAGGCGTCTTCCAGTGGACCACTTTAGGCGGAATCATCGCCTTTTGGATTTTTTTATTGGTTTCCCAAAGGTTGTTCGTCAGCTTAGTGAGTTGCTGAGTGGCATCCAAAAATTGCTTCATCATATATTTCAATTGACACTTTGCAAAAACAACACGGTTAAAATAACGAAATTGCTAACCGTGTGGGCGATTAAAATTCCCCCCAACTGGGTAGTTACTTGAAAAGTTTTTTTGGGAGGACGGCGGGTGAGGGTGGGCGGTCCTAAAAACTGAGTTTTGGAAGCTTTTTTATTGCCTAAAACTATGTTTTCTATGATTCCTAATCCCTGCCATTTAGCTATAAAAGTTACTGCCAATACTGAGACTGCTATCATAGTTATTCGAGCGTAAACATCCTGCCCTCGACCTAATAAAATATAACCGATAAGCTGTTCCCGCAAATCTTTGGGAAGAACGCTTTCAATGCCGAAGAAAACTAACCAGCCTACGAAAGTGCAAGATAGATTGAGGATGGCTGTATATTCAACGCTGGTTTTGGGACCGAGTTTAAGTAGTTTTTGCAGAAACCACGATTCGATCGCGATCGCCAAAAACATAATTAAAATTTGCACCAAAACAGTCCGAAATGGGAAAACACTCGCAATCATAAGCTTTCAGGTATATAAGCCCGTGTTAAGTTTTAATTGTACAGCACAAGCGGAATAATCTTAACCGCAGATTTGAGCCCCTGATTGCGTTTGCTCGCTGCTTAAAAGATTGGGGGTTAGGACTTATCGTATAATCTTTTGAGATCCGCCAACAGAATGGAAAAATTAAACATTCAAGGCGCGCGATCGAATACCCACCCCGATACAGACTCAAATAACTGCTGATTATGGTAAGGAATGGCATTGGTATTCGGACAGCCTCATCCCGGTCGGAACGCGTTGCGGGTCAGATTCACGTCTACGACGGCGCTGGTAAAGGCAAGTCTCAGGCAGCTTTGGGAGTAGTGTTGCGCTCGATCGGGCTGGGTATCAATTCTGACTCGCCCACGCGAGTTTTGTTGCTGCGCTTTCTCAAAGGCCCCGGCCGCTCCTACGACGAAGACGGGGCAATAGAAGCCTTGCAACGGGCATTTCCGCACTTGATCGACCAAGTGCGCACCGGCAGAGCCGAATATTTTGGGGCCGAAGCAATCACCCGCTTCGATCGCGCAGAAGCTCAGCGAGGCTGGGATATCGCCAAAGGAGCGATCGCCAGCGAGCTCTATTCCGTGGTGGTACTAGACGAACTAAACCCTGTATTGGACTTGGGTTTGCTGCCAGTGGACGAAGTAGTCCAAACCCTCAAAAACAAACCCGAATATTTAGAAGTAATCGCCACAGGTCGAGCGGCCCCCGAAGCTTTGCTGGATATTGCCGACTTGCACTCAGAAATGAAGCCCCACTATCACCCCGCAGCGGCAGAGCATCAGATTGCGGGTATCGAAATATACACGGGAGCGGGCAAAGGCAAGTCTACGAGCGCTTTGGGCAAAGCTTTGCAGGCAATAGGTAGGGGTATCAGTCAAGACCAATCTCACCGCGTGTTAATCGTGCAGTGGCTCAAAGGCGGCACAGGTTATACAGAAGATGCGGCGATCGCAGCTTTGCGCCAAAGCTACCCGCAGCTAGTAGACCACCAGCGGTGCGGCCGGGATGCTATAGTTTGGCGGGGGCAACAGCAAGAGTTAGACTGCATCGAAGCAGAACGCGGCTGGGAAATCGCCAAATGTGCGATCGCCAGCGGCTGGTACAAAACGATTATTCTCGACGAACTCAATCCCACAGTAGACTTAGAACTGCTGTCGGTAGAGCCGATCGTAGAAGCCCTGCTACGCAAGCCGCGGGATACAGAAATTATTATCACCGGGCGCTGCCACAAACCCCACGCTTACTTTGACTTGGCAAGCGTACACTCCGAGGTATACTGTCACAAACACTACGGCGATCGGGGCGTAGAACTAAAGCGGGGCGTAGACTTTTAAAGCCCGGAGCGGTACGGAGTTCGATCCGGACTCAGAATTATTAAATGACGGCCCTGCCTGGAAAACAGCAAATTGCCACAAAGCCTTGTTACCAAGTAACAAATCTCCCAATTTCCCTTGTCTTCTCGATCACCCAGATCTGCCTTTTTTAATCTTTAATTTCCTGCCCCGGACGCGATCCCCGACCGCCAATCCAGAATGGAACATTAAGAATATGAGCCGCGTCTTCTTGAGCGTGAGCACCTGAGACAGTGCACCAGGATTATTAAAGGGTGAAGACTTTGAAAATAAAAGCTTACAAGCAAAAAATCCGCGAGGGAGAAAGTCTAGACAGGGTTAACGCCAGTAGGCTAGACTTGCGGCTGGCAAACAGGTTAAACTACAGCGGAATCCAAACATTCGGTGTTCTAGGCAGTGTCTGTAGTCGCACCAGCGATGACCAACAAGTAGAGGAGTGAAGCTTTATGACAACGTTAGATGACAATCCTAATCAACTAGATTTAAACCTTCCGGGACTAGGCCCGGATACAGTATTCGCCGGAGCTGGGGCGGATTTCGTGAGAACTTCAACCCTGGGCGGCAGCTTAATATTTGGCCAAGCCGATAACGATACTCTGGTTTCAGTTGGCCCGAACGATACCCTGTACGGCGGCGAGGATGAAGACTCAATCAGATCCCAGCGCACTCCGGCTTTGCTGTTCGGCGAAGCAGGCTCGGACACCATAGTCGCTGAATCCCAGGCTACCCTGGGCGGCGGTTTGGGAGAAGACTTCCTCCAAGGTACTGTCGAAGCTAACCTGATATTTGGTAATCAGGGCGCAGATACGCTGCTGGGAGGGGCGCAGAGAAGAGACTCCCTCTACGGCGGCAAAGACAATGACGCGATCGGCTTCTTCATCGCAGGCGGTGGCAACAACCTCTCTTTACCTGGTGGCGTGGCTATTGGCTTCGCTGGCAATGAAGGCAGCAACTACTTGCGGGGTGATTTGGGCGACGACTTGGTTGTAGGTATCAATGTAAGAGACAGTCTCTTTGGCGGTAGAGGCAACGACACCCTACGAGGTGTGGCCAGCAGCAGCTACCTGTCCGGCGATAATGACGACGACATCTTAGTCATTACCAACAGTACCCAAGCCAGCCCGTTTGCTACGACCGTCATCACGGTCGGCATTGAAAGAACCACCTTGATCGGCGGTGGCGGCAACGATTCTCTCTACGGCGCCATCGGCGAGTTTGGCGGCGGCAGAAACTTCTTTGACGGCGGGGACGGCAACGACACGATCACGGTTTTTGCAGCCCAGGATACTGCCCTCGGAGGTGGAGGCGACGACTTCATCGTGTCGTCAACGGTAGTTGCAACTTCGAGCGTAGGCGCCTCCAGTGCATTTCCAGGCTTCGCGGGTCGGAGCTTGCTCGACGGCGGAGTGGGCAACGACACCATCGTTGCAGCTTATTCGACGGATACCATGGTCGGCGGTGATGGCAACGACAGCCTGAGCGGTAGCTTTACTCAAGCCTCCGGTGGAGATGGCAACGATACTATCGATGCTACCAAGGCTATTTTTGCTGGTACTGGTACTGCTTTGGTTACTCTCGACGGCGGGCTGGGCGGCGATCTGCTAATTGGCTACACTAATCCTACTGGCAGCACCTTCACCGTCACCAACCTCATGAACGGTGGCGAGGGAAGTGACACATTCATCTTTGGCAGCCAGCGCGATCGCGTGATTGGCAACTTTGCGGGTAACGACATCATCTCCTATGCTACCAGCGTCACCTTTAGCGGCACAGTCGCCAACTTCATTACCGATACTTTAGGCAGCAACTTCATTACTGGCGGCAACGGCACTGATGTGGTCACTACTGGTAACGGGGATGACATCCTGTTCGGCGACTCATTCAATGCTACCCTCGGAGCAGCCGGGGACGATACCTTAAATTCCGGCGCTGGAAACGACACGATCCTGGCCGGCTTTGGTAACGACTATTTGATCGGCGGTGACGGTAACGACTCTCTCGGTGGGGGGCCTGGTGCTGACACGCTGCTTGGTGGCTCGGGTAATGACAGCTTCTACTACAACAACTTCGGCGAGGGCGACTCGGGTAGTGGGCCAGACCAAATCGGCGATTTTGTGGCCGGTCAAGACAAGTTTATCTTGCAATTCAACAGCTTCCCCGGATTGAGTGCAGTCGAAGGTACGAATCGAGTTTCTTCGAGGTCGTTCTTGGTGCTTGAGAGCGGCGCTTACACTAGCAGTTTTGGTCCAGCCGGGGCTGCCGCGTCAGATGCGTTCCTCTTCTATGAAAATGGAACCGGACGACTAGGATTTGACCCTGACGGTACTGCTGGTGCTAACCCAGGCGTTACGCTGGCAATTCTGAATGGCAGACCGGGCGTGACGGCTTCTGACATTACCCTGATTTAATTGGGGTAAAAGTGGGTGGGGTCGATTCTGAAACGATCGCCCTACCAACTCTCAAAACTAATTCTGGTATGTTTAGAGCTGGGGATATAAATCCCTGGCTTTTTTATTGCAGCGATTGTTAGTGGAACAGGGTGCGTCAGGGAGCCTGAGTTTCTTTGCATCGCGAGGTGTTTGCCTGGCACTAATAGCCCCCCTCACGGCTCCTACAAGTTTGGGCGATCGCAAAAAAAGCCAGCAAACGATAGGTTTGCTGGATTGAGTAGGCAGGAAACTTGTAGCAAATACTGTTACTAAGCTCGGTCTACAATGTCTTTTGCTTTATCTTTGAGGTCTTCTTTCAGGTGAATTGCTGATGCTTGGTCTTGCTTGGCTTGACCTTCTAATTTATCTTTCTGATTGCCTGTAACTTCGCTAACAGCTTCTTGGATTTTGCCTTCAATATTCTTCGCTGTTGCTTCGACTCTATTTTCAATGCTCATAATTTTATATTGTAACTCTACAACTACTAATATATGATTTTAAAGTTGAGTCTGTATACCTCTTTAGATAGATTTGTTATTACCTTTATTTCTCAGTTACAGGTTCGATTGGAATTTCCACAAGTTTATTTCTGGAGAAAAAACCGGATTTAATGCCGATCGCAGATTTCGGCACTTTAAACTTTTTCGCCAACAGCATGATTAATTCTTGATTGGCTTTACCATCAACTGGCGGCGACTTGAGATGTATTGTGAGGCTGCCGTCGGGTTGTTCTGCGATACTTTGCTGTTTGGAATTCGGTTTAACTTTGATTGTGAAAATAGTCACACTTCGACTTTCTCTGAATGTTCGATCTTCGTTCCCAAAACTTTCAGGAATTCAGCTAGCCAGTTAGGATGTGCTGGCCACGCGGGGGCAGTAATTAAGTTGCCATCGACTACGGCGTCGGTAACGGGAACTTCTGTATATTTGCCGCCGGCCCGGAGTACGTCGGGGCTGCAAGCGGGGTATGCAGTGCACCGTTTGCCTTCGAGTACGCCGGCGGCGGTTAGGACTTGCAAGCCGTGACAAATAGATGCGATCGGCTTTTTGCTGTTGGCAAAGTAGCGGGTAATTTGCAGCACTTGTTCGTTGAGGCGGATGTATTCTGGGGCGCGTCCTCCGGGGATAACCAAAGCGTCGTAGTCTGCCGGGTTGATTTCGTCAAAAGTCGCGTTTAAAGTAAAGTTGTGACCGGGTTTTTCGCTGTAGGTTTGATCGCCTTCAAAGTCGTGAATTGCGGTGCGAATTTTTTGGCCTGCTGCTTTTTCCGGGCAGACGGCGTGGACGGTGTGACCTACCATTTGCAGTGCTTGGAAGGGAACCATTACTTCGTAGTCTTCTACAAAGTCGCCGACTAACATTAAGATTTTTTTTGCTGTCATGTTTCCAACTCCTGTTATTTTGATTTGATTAAATAGGATTAAAAAAAAATGCGGGGCAGTGAAAAAGCTTGCCCCGCAAGCTATTGTGGAATCTAGAAACCGTTGCGTCCCCAAATGACCATTGAAATTGAGAAGGAGAACAGAACTAGCACCGAAACCCAACCGAGTGACAAAATATCCATAGCTATTTATTGAACAAACTGTACAAAGTGACTCCAAACCTTATGATAAGTCAATTTGAGCCATTTTTGAAATGAGGGCGCTGTGAAGGACTCGTCAAATTTTAGTGCCGCTGAACGGGTAGAATCTTTGAAAGCAGGGAGTGTTGCTGCTTTGTCTTGTTTGCTTGGTTTTGGGGCGATCGCCCTTGGTAATAGCTTAATTTTAGCGGATAGGTTGGATTCTCTGGCGAGTTTGCAGGTAAGGGAAATTGACCTAAATTTTGCCTTCAGAGGGGCGATCGCACTTTTGGGCGGTTTTTTGTTCGGCGTGACTTACCGCTATGCGATTCGCCGAGATGTTAACCCGCAGCTTAAATCGGGTGCGGTGTTGGCTTTTGGGTTGGTGCGGGCTTTTGGACAATTGGATGCTGGATTGTTTTTTGAATCCGGGAAGATGCCCGCCCTACAGGAGTTATTGCCGTTTGCTGTTCGCGGTGCCGAGAGTGTAGTATTGTTTGCGATCGCGGGTTTGGTTTTGGATTGGGCGATCGGGCGATCGTGGATTAAGCCTTTCGATTCTTGAGTGCCACATCTTGCAGCATTTTTAGGAACAGGCAAGATGCCTGTTCCACAAAAGTTCAATTTTCCTGTGGGCCGTTGCTCCTAGCCCGCCCAAAAAATACAATTTAGATGCGAGACAGCTTATTTTGCGCTAAACCCGCCCCTAAAGATTTAATACCTCAAATTCTGGATTGCCGTAAAGCATTTGCCTGTCTACCGCCGACAAAACTTTATTGTTAGCAGCATCAGAAACTAAACACTGACAAACTAGCTGCGCTACATCCGCCCGGTGAATAGTTCCAGCAACTAGACAATCTTCTGTTAAAATACCGTTGCCTGTTGCAGGTTCCGATTTGAGTCCGCCGGGACGAATCACTGTATAAATCATCCCGCTTTCTATCAAATGATTTTCGGCTTTTTCTTTCTCAATTAAGACCGGGCCCAAAGTTTCCAAAACTTGCGGTTGCAAAGCAGCGGCACTGTTACCGCTGCCTATGGATGAAACTAAAATAAATTTTTGCACGCCTGCTTTGACAGCCGCATCAATCAAGTTTTTGTTGCCCAAATAATCGGCTCTTTCTCCATCTTTTGGCAAGCCGCCAATTGTGCTGATTACGGCATGAATTGGATCGCCGCCAGCCATAGCAGCTTCCATAGCTGCTGCATCCAAAGCATCGCCAGTCACGACTTTGATGCCCATTGCTTCTAATTCGGTGGTGGTTGCGGGCGATCGCAAAAGTGCAGTTACTTGCATTTTTTGTGCTATCAGACATTTCGCGATTTCTAAGCCGACGCCTCGACTAGCACCAGCTAAAAAAATGTGGAATTTCTCTGTCATATTAATTTGGATTTAATTGGTGCAGAAAGTGGTTTATTTGACTGTGGATAATTATACAACAATCTTCTGTCTATTGGTGAATGAGTTTTTTTTGTGAATTGCAGAGGGCGCAGAGTCCGCATAGGAAGAGAGGGGAATTATTCGCAATTACCGATTCCCAATTTCCCATTTACGTTAGATTTTTCTGCCTACCATTACTACCCAAGATTGAGCTTCGCGCGGCAAACCGGGAGGGCGATAGTAGCGATCGACAATGGCAAATCCCGCTTGTTCTAAACAAGGCGCTAAAGTATGATATTCCCATCCGGCAGTATAGCGTTTTCCCGTCGGCCGCTCGTCGTATCCCTCCCAATTTCCCCGGCACATTGACATGACAATTGCACCGCTAACAACTAAGGCTTTGTGCAAATCTTGCAGCACTTTCACCATCTCGTTGCTGGGAACGTGAATCAGGGAAGCATTGGCAAAAATACCGTCAAATTCTGCATTTGGCAAGTCGAGACTCAGAAAAGATTGCTGCCAAACTTCGCATCCCGATAACTTCTTAGCTATTTCTACAAAAGCTGGAGTTGCATCTAAGCCTACAACTGTGTGTCCTTGGCTTTTGAACGCTACTAAATCTCGTCCCGGCCCGCATCCTATATCGAGAATTTTACCGGGATTGCGGGGCATAGCAGCGGTCAGTGCGTCGCGATTTTGGGATACGTCGTGATGCCAAGTTCCTTCTCGGAAAGATTCGGCAGTTAGCTGGTATTCTGCGATCGTAATTTCTTCGCGTTTGTCCACAATTTCCCCCCCTTTTATGATTTTAGATTTTAGATTTTAGATTTTAGATTGAAGAATGTCAACCGGATAATAAGGGTTTTTGACTACAATCTAAGAACTTAAGGCTGACGCATTTGCTACCTCAGAAATCCGGTTTCTCTTCCCATGCGTAAACGTGAAATATAGATATTGGGTAGGGACACGGCACAGCCGTGTCCTACTCTATTTCTGGTATAAGAGTTAAACAACCAGGGTTCTTTGATGCGATTTGGTAACTGCTGAATCAACTTCTAAGAGAGAACCTTCGGGGGATTCGATCGCAAATCCCGCATCTCGAATCATGTCCCAATCTTGATGGGCAGCTTGTCCGGGAGTTGTCAGATAATCGCCCACAAAGATAGAATTAGCGGGGTAGAGTCCGAGAGGTTGCAGCGATCGCAAATGCACTTCCCGTCCGCCAGCAATCCGAATTTCCTGGCTGGGAAGCAAAAATCGGAACAAACAGAGAATTCGCAAACATTGGCGGGGAGTTAACCGGTTCACATCTGCAAATGGCGTGCCGGGAATCGGAATGAAAAAGTTGACCGGCACGCTAGTAACGCCCAACTTGCGAAGCGAAAGTGCTAAATCGATCGCATCATCATCCGATTCGCCCATCCCCAAAATTCCGCCGGAACAAGTTGTGATTCCCGCTGCTTTTACGTGTTCGACGGTTTCAACCCGATCGCCAAAAGTGTGAGTCGTGCAAATGTCCGAGTGATATGATTCGGAAGTATTGAGATTGTGATTTACGCGATCGACTCCAGCTTTTGCCAAGCGATGAGTTTGCTCCTCGCTCAACAATCCCAAACAAGCGCAAATTTTCAGGTTATAATTTGCCTTCACAGTCTCGACAGCATCCAAAACGCGATCGAAAGTAGATGCGTTAGGTTGACGGCCCGAAATCACCAAACAAAACGTACCAGCTTTTAAGTCTGCTGCGCGTTGGGCGGCATCCAGAATTTTCTCCTTAGCTAAAAGCGGATATTTCTCAATTTCCGCAGTCGAAATTTTTGACTGAGAACAATAATGGCAATCTTCAGGACAAAGGCCGCTTTGAGCATTTAACAAATAGTGCAGCCTGACTCGGTTTCCCCAGTAGTGGCGGCGCACCCGATAAGCTGCGTTTAGTTGTTCCAGCAAAACCTCATCCGGTGCGCGCAATACGGCTAAAGATTGCTCGCGAGAGAGACATTTGCCCGCCAGCGCGCCGTCAGCCAAATCGTTCCAATTGGGTAAATTCATTACTAAAATTAAAGGGTTTACAGAGTATCCAAAACCTGACGAATCACCCGATAAATCGATTCTAGTTCATCAGGAGAAATGCAGTAGGGAGGCATCAAGTAAAGCGTATTTCCCAAGGGGCGGAGCAAAAACCCCGCTTCGAGAAATCTGGCTTTCAATACAGGAGCAATGTCATTAAAATACCCCGAAACGCTTTCGGTTTTCACATCCATTGCTGCGATGGTGCCGCAAGTCCGAATCCGTTCGAGTTTAGGATGATTTCTCAGCCATTGATTCAGATATTTGCGGTGCAGTTTTTCCATTCCTTGATACACACTTGGGTTTTGCTCCAAAAGCTCCATCGATGCTACACTCACCGCACAAGCTAAAGGATTTCCAGTGTAAGAATGACTGTGAAAAAAAGCTTTGTCCGGTTCATCTCGCCAGAAAGCTTGATAAATATCCTCCGATGCCATTGTGACAGCAATTGGCAAACAGCCGCCAGACAATCCTTTGGACAAACACAGGATATCCGGCTTCGTTGCAGATTTAACAGAGGCAAACAGTTCGCCCGTGCGACCAAAACCAGTCATTACTTCATCGTAAATTAACAATACATTAAACTGGCGGGCAAGTTGTGCGAGATCCTGCAAAAACTCAGGGCGGCACATTCGCATTCCCCCGGCACCTTGCACCAAAGGTTCGATAAAAATACCCGCATAGCCGCCCTGCTTTAACAAAAACTCCAATTTCTCCAAACTCGCCGCCTCCTTGCTTTCCACCTCCTCATCGCCGTCAAAAGTCGCCGGAAAAGGAACAACATCCCCAGCAAACATTAAAGGTGCAAAAGATTCCCACCACAGCGAACTTCTGCCAGCAGACATCGCGCCCACAGTATCGCCGTGATAACCTCCCTCAAAACTAATAAAGCTAGTGCGGTTAGTTTCTCCGAGATTGCGCCAATATTGAAATGCCATTTTCAGAGCAACTTCAACAGCAGTCGATCCGTTATCAGAAAAGAAAATCCGCGTTAAAGAAGTAGGCGTATGAGTTAGCAATTTACTTGCAAGTTTCTGGGCCGGTTCGTGAGTAAATCCGGCAAAGATTACGTGTTCTAACTTTTGGGCTTGCTCGTAAAGAGCCTCGGCGAGAACTGGATGACTGTGCCCGTGAACAGTCACCCACCAACTAGAAATACAGTCGAGAATTTGCCGCCCGTCTGCCAATTCCAGCACCGATCCTTTGCCGCGAATTACCTTCAGGGGCGGGGCAGCCGTTTTCATTTGCGTGAAAGGCTGCCAAATCGGTGAATTTGAAGAATTATGTTCCTGATTCGCAGTCATTTTTACCAATCAAACTAATATTAAGCCGCCTTTTAATATAGCAATTTTAACTCACTTATGAACTTTTTATTTTTTCTTGTTTCTTCTTCTCTTCCTACCCTTCGGGAACGGCTTCGCCGAACGTGTCCTTAGCGTCTTCGCGGTTCCTTCAAAAAAATCTAGTTTGGTGTTAGGATTGGCTGCGCTGCAACATCTGCCGCCATATCAGGTATTCCCGGGTGATGGTTAAAATTATCAGTTAAATTTTTCTGCCTTTCAGCAAATAAGTCGTCATTGCTCCTTTGCCTTTAACATTAATTTTACCCCGCTTTTCCAACAAATACTTATCGCACAGCAACTCATAAGTTGAGCTGCTAACTTGAATTTTACCAGGAAGTCCCTGAGATTCCATGCGGCTTGCTGTATTCACAGCATCTCCCCACAAATCGTAAATAAACTTTTTAGTGCCGATGACACCTGCTACAACAGGCCCAGTATTAATGCCAATGCGGATATTTATAGGTTCACCGCATTCGTCGCGGAATTTCATAATTTCTTGCTGCATTTCTAGGGCCATTTCGGCAATAGATTCGGCGTGATTTGTACAGGGAAGCGGCAAACCGCCTGCGACCATATAATTGTCGCCTATAGTCTTAATTTTTTCTAAGCCGTATTCTTCGCTCAAGCTATCGAAAGCTGAAAATATTTTGTTAAGCAATTTGACTAATTCTTCAGGAGACGTGCGGGAGGATATTTCGGTAAAGCCCACAATATCAGCAAACAAAACCGTAACCTCGGCAAATCCGTCTGCAATATTTATCTGGCCTTGTTTTAGGCGATCGGCAATCATTACCGGTAAGATATTTAATAATAAACGTTCCGACTTTTCTTGTTCGGCGCGTAATATTTCCTCAGCTTGTTTCCGCTGTGCGATTTCCTTGTATACTCGGTGAAACATTTGATTGAATGCGACCATGAGTTCTCCCAACTCGTCATCGCGCTTGACAGAGAGAGAGTAGAAATCAGGTTTTTCTCGATCTTTGCTCAAAGCGTCTCCGGCAGCGATCAAGTCATCGCGCAATCTCAAGAGAGGTGCAATTACTGTCACCCCTAAAAAGAACATAGTCACCGAAGTGACAAAGGCTGATATAATGATGACTAGAACCGCAATTCGCCCGATAAATGCGTAGAGTTCCGGTTGAACGGTGGAAGCATCGTGGCGAACAATTAAGATGTAATCGCCTCCCAAATGTCGCTCCGTCCAAGCAATATCGTAGCGCTTGCCATCGAAATTGTGATGGTGAACTATACGAGCATTTTTTAGTTGCTTTAAACTGATTTCTGGGCGTTCGCCAAGTGTATATATTAGCTGACCGTTAGCTTGGTAAATAGACAGTCCTAACACTACTTGAGAATCCTTAATAATATTTTTTACTTCTTCTTGCAAGAAAGTGCGATCGGAAATATCTTGTTGGAGCAAAAACTCTAGGGAATCAACAGTCGCCCGAGATACTTGTTCGAGTTGACTTAAAAGTTCATTTTCTCGCCGAAAATAAGAGGGAACTAAAATAATTCCCTCTATGACAAGAATGCTAGCAAATATCCACAAAGCTATTTGCCTAGACAAGCGAGATTGGAAAAAACCCAAGAATGATAAAATCCGCAATAACATAAAATTTACTCTTTGGCAATGGCCTAATTTAGGACATAGGAAAATAAACCCGGTTTCTCGTAATAAATTTTGAGTTTGTCAATAAATCAACTGCGCCGAAACCGGGTTCCTCACATCCTCTGTGTAATTCCTGTAATTGTCAGCAGTCAACAGCCAGCAGCTATTAACTGTTAGTTCTTGGCTGACGACTAACAACGAATGACTGATGACCCACCCAAAAACGGATACCAGCCCCCGACTTAACTCGTGGATATATAAAAATTTTAGACCAAAGTTCAAGCTCCCAGATTCACCTGTGCAGTAAATCTAAAATCTAAAATCTAAAATCTAAAATCTAAAATTGACTGACTTCGGACTAACTAGCAGACCCCTTAATAATATAATAAACAAATTAAACCGAAACTGGGCTGACTAACCTGCCTTTAAGCAGATAAGTATTCATCTCGCCCTTGCCTTTGATCTTGATAATTCCTCTGTCTTCAAACAGATACTTATTTTGCAAGATATCGTAAGTTGATTGTGTGACTTGAATCGCGCCGGCAATCCCGTGGGATTCCATGCGGGCTGCTGTATTAACGGCATCGCCCCAGAGGTCGTAAATAAATTTTTTAGTGCCAATAACCCCCGCAATTGCAGGCCCGGTATTGATGCCGATGCGAATGTTAATTCCTGCATGATGTTTGGCATTAAATTTTGCTAATTCCTCCTGCATATCTAAAGCCATTTCCGCAATGCTTTCGGCGTGGTTGGTGCTGGGGTTGGGCAAACCTCCGACTACCATGTAAGCATCTCCAATTGTTTTGATTTTTTCCAAGCCGTACTTTTCCGTCAAACCATCGAAGGCTGAAAAAATTTCGTTGAGAAAATCGAGCAATTCTTCGGGAGATATTTGTGCTGACAGCACGGTAAAGCCTACGATATCCGCAAACAAAATTGTGACTTCTGCGAAGCCGTCAGCAATACTGCTTTGACCGTCTTTTAGCTTGGCAGCAATGGATTCGGGTAAAATATTGAGCAGCAGGCGATCGGACTTTTCCTGTTCTTTTACCAATTCTACATTAGTTTCTTGCAATTGTGCCGTCCGTTCCCTGACGCGCTGTTCTAATTGTTTAGCATTTTGGCGCAACCTGCTGATAGATAGAGTTAATCCTGTTACCCCTAAAACTGAAAGTCCTGCTAACAGTAAAAACAGGTATTTCAGTTCGCTGCGAGTATTTTTCGTGATGGTATCGAGAGGTTGAGTAATTTCTAATATCCCCCGTACATCTCCCACTTTCCAGTCTTTTTTGGGACTGAAGGAGTTAGTGTTGTGACAGTTAACGCAGCTAGGAGTTAGAATATCTGCCTCGGCATATCGAAATGCTGGCTTGCTGTGAAAATCCTCACGTCGGAAAAATTTTTTTGTCGGATTTTTCATCAAATAGGTAATAGCTTGCCGTTCAAAATCGTCTCGAGCTCCGCCTTCTTTTCGCCGCCAGGGAAACGGGTAGTCGCTGTAGAGACGAACTGATACTTCGGGATTTTTTTGGGTGATATGGTTGCCGAGTTCTATTAAGAAGGTGGCAGGTACGGGAACTGTTACTTTTGTCGGGTTGTAGTCGTGGGTAAAGTTAATTGTTTTAGCGGTGTTAAGAGGATTGACAACATCCGAACTGTAAAGGGTGCGGGCTTCTTTAATAGCTTGGGCATAGAGGGTGGCATTTTGGAGGGCTTGCGATTCAATTAGGGTGGAGGAAAGACGAGACATATGTGCCATCGCTACTCCTACACCTACACAAAATAAAATTGTCACCGCAAGCAGAATTCGCTTGTAAATTAATTGGCTGATGGCAGCCCGACTGCGAGAAATTAACTGACGCATGGTATCCTCAAATGTGAGGTTGAATCTTTAAGTGATTTTACGCACTACTAACATAACACTGCTTTTTCAGGTCGCTTTGTCGGCGTCGGGCTAAACCCAGACGGCGTAGTGCAAGGGATTGTTTATTGTTATTTACAGCAAGTGTTGGGGTTCTCCGTAAAAGTACGCATAACTTTATAGTACCGATCGCACTTATTGCTGTATCTCGGTTAGGATAGCAATTGTAGTCTATGGTTGGCGATCGTGAATTCTGACTCTACTGTCTCACCTACAAACAACGAAATTTTTCCGGGAGAAGTTTTCGTCAATACTGCCGATTTTGATACCGGCATTCGGCGACTTTTACCTAAATATGACGAAATGCTGGATGTATTAACAGCCTGCATTGCTAGTGCAAACCACCGAATTTTAGAACTCGGCTGCGGTACGGGGGAACTCACTTTAAAACTTCTCCAACGCTACCCGTCAGCGGAAATAGTTGCTGTCGATTACTCGCCGCGAATGCTTGATTTTGCCCGCGCCAAAATAGAGTCGGCAGGATACGCAGCCCGGTGGACTGGCATAGAAATGGACTTTGGAGAATGGGCGAACAATCCCAATTTCTCCGGCTTGGGCGATAAATTCAATGCTTGCATTTCATCTCTGGCAATTCACCATCTTGAGGACGAGATGAAGTTGAAATTGTTTCAACGCATTCGCGAAAGTTTAAATGCTGGTGGCTGTTTTTGGAATGCCGATCCTCTTTTAGCAGAATCAGCAGCAATGAAAGATATTTATCAAGCGGCGCGAGAAGATTGGGCGCTAAATCAGGGGGAAACCTTAGCACAAATTCGCGCAAATGTGGGGAAGAGTGTCTCTTACGGGTATTCTAATCCCGATCGCCTAGCTACACTTTCGGCACAGTTGGAAATGCTGGCCTCATCTGGATTTGATACTGTTGCAGTTCCTTGGAAATACTACGGTATGGCGGTGTTTGGGGGATTGGTTAATTGAAAAAAGCAGTCCTGCTATGTAGGATGAAACCTCAGCACCTTACTGCTTAAATAAAGATTGCAGTTATTATTTTAGGTTACTAAGTTCTGCTTGAAAAAATATATAATCCTGTCAGGATTGAGGAAACAAAATGACTGCAAATGCGATCGAAAGTATTGACTGGGATGCTTTTTCGTCGGAACTCTCGGGAATCGAAATAATTAGCGATCGCGCGCAAGTTTTCAAGCTATCTCAAGACTATTATCACTTCAGTCCAGTTTTGCAACCTATCTTAAGTGATAAAACAGGAGATTTAGTAGTTCGTCCCGCCAGCGAAGCCGAAGTTTTGCGGATTGCTGCAGCCTGCGTCAAATCCAAAATTCCGCTAACTGTTAGAGGCGCAGGAACGGGCAATTACGGGCAGTGCATTCCCCTCAACGGCGGCGTCATTTTAGATACCACCAAAATGCACAGTATCCGCTGGATAAAACCGGGTTTAGCTTGCGTAGAACCGGGGGTAAAAATGTCGGTTTTCGACAAACAAGCGCGAGAAACCGGTTGGGAATTGCGGATGGTTCCCTCAACCTATCGCACCGCAACGATTGGGGGATTTATCGGCGGCGGTAGCGGGGGAATTGGTTCGATAACTTACGGGCAATTGCGCGATCGGGGAAATCTTCATGCGGTTCGAGTCGTTACAATGGAAGACGAGCCCCGCGTCATCGAATTGCGGGGCGATGAAGTGCAAAAAGTCAATCACGCTTACGGCACAAATGGGATTATTACTGAGTTAGAAATTCCCCTCGCCCCTGCTTATCCTTGGGCGGAAATCATCGTCGCTTTTGACGATTTTATGACAGCGGCAAACTTCGGTAAAGCTTTGGGCGATGCGGACGGAATTATCAAAAAACTAATTTGTGTTTGTGCTTGGCCGATTCCTGCTTATTTTGCTGCTTTCCGCGAGGAGATTCCTGAAGGTAAGCACTGCGCTTTGTTAATGGTAGCTGAATCTTGTCTGGAACCGCTGCAAGATTTGGTGGGCGAATATGGCGGCACAATTTGCTATCAAAAAAACGCGCAAGCTGCGAGCAAAGGTGCAGCAATTGCTGAATTTACTTGGAATCATACAACTCTGCACGCTCGCAGCGCTGACCCGTCTCTGACTTATTTGCAGACGATTTTTCCCCCAGATAAAGGTTTGAAATTGATTGAGGAACTGTACAATTATTATGGGGATGAGGTGATGATGCACTTGGAGTTTTTGCGGATGAACGGCAGGGCGATCGCCGCAGCTTTGCAAATAGTTCGCTACAGTACGGAATCACGGCTCAATGAAATTATTCGCTATCACGAACACCAAGGCGCACTGATTGCTAATCCTCACACTTATATATTGGAAGATGGAGGGATGAAAAGTATTAATGTGGAACAGTTGCAGTTTAAAGAGTTGGTCGATCCTTACGGTTTGCTGAATCCGGGTAAAATGCGGGCGTGGTTGGAACGGGATTAAGGGCGATGGTTTTTAGATAAGATTCGGATCTTGAAATCGCTGCTAGACAAACTTTCGTCCGCCTAAGCGCTGGCTTGGCCCACGCGGACTCAGAAATGAGCAAACAGCATTTGTAAATTTAAGGGACAGGGGCGGTAATTTCTGCTGGTGCGATCGCTCCTTCAGAAGGTACAGCTTGCTTTTCCAGTAGTTGGCGCTGTTTGTTCCGAAATTCTGCGGCAGCATCGTTCAAATTTTGGCGCTGTTCGGTATTAAATTCTTCCATGCTGCGGCCGCCTCCCAATTGGGATCTGTGAATTAAATCAAATATTGCGCTTCCGCTGCTGCGGCCAGATAAGGGGTCGGTATTGTCTTGAGTTTGAAAGTCTTGCAGCGGTTGGGCATTATTTAAACCGCTGGCTTGAGCGAAGCTTGCTTGAGGTGAGAACAGAGCACAGGATGCGATCGCGCTTGCAGCAATCCCCATTATCAATTTGCCGGATTTGGAAGTTTTGGTGTTCATAATTTATTAGTTGAACCTTCAAAAAAACAATTCTATCTAAACAATATTCTGACTTGCGACTAAATATTATATTACTTGCCTGGGGCTAAGGACACGGCATTGCCGTGTCCCTACAATTGACGGTGCAGGTTAAACGATCGCCCGCAGATTTGCTGCGATCGCCCTAACTAAGCAAACCGGCGTCGCAGCAGCGGTTGAATGCTCAGCAGCGCCACCAAATCAAAGGCTAGCAATACTAACAGCGCTCCTCCAAAGGTAACATTACCCCAAGGAGCGTACATCACGACACTGGCTAGCGACCAATCGCTGTGCAGGTACAGATAGCGGATGGGTTCGATCGCGTAACTCAGAGGATTGAGAGTCACCACAACTTGCAGCCACTCTGGCATAAATGACAGCGGCGCGAGGGCTGTGCTGGCAAATAACAGCGGCAAGTTAGTAACAAAAATTACCGCTATTAATTCTACGTGACCGGGAAGAGCGAAGGCTAAACCCAGACTCAAGCCTGTGACGCCCAAAACTAACAGTAGGACAATTAGGGCGATCGCCCCTAGTCCGGCAATTCCGGGGAATCCCGCGCCCAAAAACGCTCCCGCTGTAACGATTGTGCCGGTTTGGATAAAGCTGAGGGTGACGATAAAAATAGCCGAAGCGAGGACGATCGAAAATCTCGAAGCCAACGGCGCGACTAACAAGCGGTTGAGAAATCCGAACTCGCGATCGAACATAATCGGCAAACCCGCATTCAGCGCCCCGGCAAATGCAGTAAAAACGATTACACCAGCGCCGAGAAATTGTCCGTAATTCTGGCTTTCGCCGAACAAGCCTGCGGGTGCATTTTCAAACAGAGCTCCGAACAAAACCAACCACATCAGGGGCTGAATAATGCCTGCAACTAGCGTCGAGGGGCGGCGCTGCAATTGAATAAACAGGCGCTTGGTTAAGGCGAGTGTTTCTTGGATGAAGTCGCCCAGCAGGGAACTGGAAGTGTCAGCGGATGCCGTGGAGATTGGCCGCTGCTGGTTGAGGTTGTTGGGGGATGTAACAGTACCGCTCATAATTGCTTGTTGTTGATTTTGACTGTTGTGATTATGTTTACAGGAAATATGTTGAAAGTGATTTTGCCAGGATGCTTTGATTATAGGCTATTTGGAGTTGAGAGGGCGGGGTAGCTGCTGCTATTGCTGTTCATCGAGTAGCTGGAATGAAAGGAGAAAATTGTAGTAAAATGGGTCAACGCTACATATTAATTTGGTTTCGGAACTCTTAACAATATTTGAGTATAAATTGATGCCATCAAGTGCGATCGCTACTTTGGTCAAAATCATGGAATCTTTGCCGGAAACTGTGAAAAATATATTTTTAAAACACCTGCAATAATTCATTTACCAATTTAATATTACTTACTGTTTATTTGAATCCAGACAGTAAGTTATAAATTCCGGCTGAGATTGAAAGTCAACTGAAGCTAGGAGATAGATATACAGTTACTGTTACAGCAGATAGCATAGCACTGTTTTTCAGAAGCTAAAATCAGGTTTTGATTGGGAGGAGTTGCGGCGACGTAGAGACTCATAAGCACCCGATCCCAATCCGATGACAATCGATGAAATTTGTGAACTTGTCCGGGAAGTTCGTTGTGAAAAAAATCATGAAAGAGAGTCACAACTAGGAAACTCGATAATAATTGAAAAATAAACTCTTCTGCCATTTGGGCAGTATGTTATATAAAACAGTCCTGGATGCAATATCACCACAGACGGGGGCGACCACGAGGGATTGCCGCTACAAAACGGTATATATAGAGGCTTTGCGTAAGTCCTATAATTGTCATCCTGAATGAGAGAGTTGCGATCTTCGTGAAAGGCTGCTCTGATAATAAAAATTTACCGTATTACAAGGACACGGCAGTGCCGTGTCCCTACAGATGCCTCTTTCCACCAGTTGGTATAATTTAAGACCGCATCGCCTGTTTTTGCTCCGCCTTCAAATCGCGGTTGCTAGCAGCAGCCAACTCCGCATCCAACAGCGTCTTACCAGTCGCTGCCAAATACACATCATCCAAACTCGGCCGAGATTGAGCAATCCCAAAAGTAGGAAGTCCCGCATTTTTCAAAGCTTGCTGAATAGTCACCAGCGCATCGGTTTGCGGTGTTACTACTAAATTGAGAGAATTTCCTTGAGCCGTGTTGACAATTACTTCTTGCACAAAAGGCAAAGATTGCATCAGAGTTTTAGCTTTTTCGGCTTCTTCCATCGGCGAAAACTCCCGAATCCGCAGAGTCACCCGATCGCCCCCAACCCGATTTTTCAACTCCTCCGGCGTGCCCTGTGCAATCACCGTACCCTTGTCAATAATCGCCACGCGATCGGCCAAAGCGTCAACTTCTTCGAGATAGTGACTCGTAATCAAAACCGTCGTACCTTCTTCCCGCAAGCGGCGCAGGAAATCCCACACTACCACCCGGCTTTCAATATCCAGCCCGACAGTCGGTTCGTCTAACACCAAAACATCCGGCTGGTGCAGCAACCCTGCAGCTAAGTCGAGGCGTTTGCGGATACCGCCGGAATAAGTGCCCGTCTTTTTATTTTCCCACTCCTCCAAACCGAGGAGTTTCACCATTTCGTCAATCCGCCCTTTAATCCTAGGGCGCGGCAAATGGTAAAGCGCTGCTTGCAGTTGCAGGAGTTCCCGCCCAGTCAGCACCTTATCGAGAGCCACTTCTTGGGCGACGTAGCCGAGTTTTTGTCTGGCAATTCTCGGCTGACTGACAGCAGAAATGCCTGACACTTCAATGCGTCCGCTATCGGGCGCACTCAAAGTACAAAGTACCCGCAGGGTTGTGGTTTTGCCTGCACCGTTGGGGCCTAGCAAACCAAATATTTCCCCCGGTTCTACCTTGAAGGAAACATCTTTAACGGCTTCTACAGTGCCGTAGCGTTTCTGAAGATTTTCAATTAAAACGGCGGGAGCCATATATTTTGGGGATGAACTGGTTGTTAATATTTTGACACTTCCGGGCTCAAATTGCCGGAATGGTCGATCGACCAATGCGACTGGCTGTGCTTGTAACGATCGCACAATCCTCCTCAACCGGAAACTGCTTATAGTTTTGATTCTTAATACCCATTTATAAAATATCAACTTTCTAACGGCTCCCAACCCCTATCGCCATCAGTTTTTCCCTATCTCAAATCTCAAATCTCACCTCCAAACAATTATGAGTTTTGAGTTAATTTAACCTCTGGGTTAACAACTCAAAACTCACAATTTTTCAACAAGTAGAGATGCACCCGAAACCTGTTTTTTTATAATTATCTCTACCTCTAGGCTGATGTGTAGCGCGATTTTGAAAATTAACACCGTTATCCAACACATCCAACTTTCGAGCCAAATATTAAACAGCAAAAACTTCCCGACGTGGCAAGTTCTACTTTTAACACCCCTAAAGAAAGTTGGCGGAGGCGTCTTTAATCGACAATTTTTACCCAACCGCGGCGCACGTTGTACAGCAGTCGGTTGATGATGGCATACTCATCTTCATTCAGCGTTCTTTCTAAGAGTGCAGATCTGAGCTGTCTCCGGTCGTGGCGAGTCACGACGCTGGAGAACATGACCTGACCAAATAACTCTTCGAGTGTCATTTGGGAGACTGACATGATAAACCTCC
Organism: Microcoleus sp. Pol7_A1; assembly: GCF_036701085.1. Classification (NCBI taxonomy): domain Bacteria; kingdom Bacillati; phylum Cyanobacteriota; class Cyanophyceae; order Oscillatoriales; family Microcoleaceae; genus Microcoleus; species Microcoleus sp. Pol7_A1. Next base: position 11,637 of record NZ_JAUBQD010000012.1, on the reverse strand, counting down.
TAGTTGATTGAGACAAATAAAATTTTTACAGGCTGATTGTAATCTTATTATGCTCTCTGCGAGCGATTCCAAAGGCGATCGAAAACATTGACACGGTGTGATTTTTGGGCTAAAAATCTGTGACCGAGACTTTGATAGCCAGTGACTTGGATCTCTTAAATTTGTGATCTTGTCACTTAACTCAGAAGGAAGAGGGAAGAAGTCAGAAGGAAGAAGGAAAAAGGCCATCAAGCGCGATCGCCAAATCTAAGCTTCGCTTATCGCCCTCAAAAACTCTCCCCCGTCCTCATTGCTTCTCAACCTCATTTTCCCCTATGCCAATTTTCCAACTAATTTAGGCATCGGTCAATAGTCGCCACAACTGACTCGGCCAAATCTTTGAGCGCGTAACCCCCCTCCAAACCAAAGGCGATGCGGCGGGTGATTTGCAGGCAGTATCCGGTGAAAGTACCGTAATCTGACGGAGCCAGAGTCATGCTCGCCAGCGGATCGGACGCAGTAGCGTCGTAACCGGCGCTGACAATCAACAAATCCGGTTCAAATTTTGACAAAAAAGGCACGACAAGAGATTCAAAGGCGCCCAGGTATTCAGCTATGCCGCCGCCCGGATACAGAGGAATGTTCAGCACGTTGTCGTAGGCACCGCGCTCCTCGGCATCTCCCGTTCCCGGATAGCACGGAGATTGGTGCAGGGAACAGTAGGCAATTTGCCGGCAGTTTTCCACCAAGGATTGAGTGCCGTTGCCGTGGTGCACGTCCCAGTCGAGGACGGCGACGCGCTTGATTCCCGGCTGTTCCAGGGCGTAGTGAGCGGCGATCGCAGCATTGGAAAACAAGCAAAAACCCATCGCGCGGGCGTTTTCGGCGTGGTGTCCCGGCGGCCTGGCCAGCACAAAAGCAGGTTCCCCCGCAGCCACCACTCGATCGACCCCATCGAGCCAAGCACTCACCGCTAGCAGCGCTACGTCGTAACTTTCAGCAGAAATCGGCGTATCGCCGTCGAGGTAGCCGCCTCCCCGATGAGCCAAATGTTCGACTTCTTTGATGTATCTTTGCGCGTGAACTTTTTTGAGAGCCCAGAACAGTGCTTGTTCGCGCTGCGCCACTGGGGTGGGCAGTTGCCACTGAATTTGATCCGCCCAGGGAGCAGCTTTCAGAGCGTTGGCGATCGCCGTTAAACGTTCTGGTCGCTCTGGGTGAAGCATTCCAGTCTTGTGCAGCAAGAAATCTTCGGAGTAGATAACGGGTAGCATCGGCTGATTTTAGATTTTAGATTTTAGATTTTAGATTTTTAGTTGGCTTTAAGAAGGCCTTCGGTTTTGTGAAATTAAAATTTCGATCGAGCAACCATTTTAATTTCTTATAGAACCGTCAAAACAACTAACGAAAGCATGAAAGCCTTCAGCCTAAAAAAACCTTTCTAGCTTTTGCCAACCGCTGACTAAATCACCAACTGACAAATTATCAATTGTCCTTGTTTCGTCCCTTAATTTTTCTGGCAATTTTCCCATAAAGTCAAAGGCAAATTGTGATATAATTTTAGGAGTAATTTGCAATATTTGGCAGCTCTACTGAATCCAAACCGATTTTATCGCATTTTTGAGATTTATAGCGGTCAAATTTAAATTTATAACGGAGTTTTTCAACCTATGAGCACCTCTGAGTCGCGGATAATCCCGACGGATCTGGGTAATGAGATGTCCCGATCGTACTTGGAATACGCCATGAGCGTAATAGTCGGTCGGGCGCTACCAGATGCCAGGGACGGTCTCAAGCCCGTTCACCGACGCATTCTCTACGCCATGAACGAATTGGGCTTGACTCCCGATCGACCTTTCCGCAAATGCGCCCGCGTCGTGGGGGAGGTGCTGGGCAAGTATCACCCGCACGGAGATACAGCGGTTTACGACGCCCTGGTGCGGATGGCTCAGGATTTCTCCATGCGGGAACGCCTGATCAACGGCCACGGCAACTTCGGCTCCGTTGACAACGACCCGCCCGCTGCAATGCGTTACACCGAGTGCCGCCTGACAGCTCTCACTAGCGACTCCATGCTGCGCGACATCGACTCGGAAACAGTTGATTTCGGCGACAACTTCGACGGTTCCCAGCAAGAACCTCTCGTACTCCCGGCACGCATTCCCCAAATTTTGCTCAACGGTTCCTCCGGGATTGCTGTGGGGATGGCAACCAACATTCCGCCGCACAATTTAGGCGAAATAATTGACGGTTTAGTAGCACTAATTCACAATCCAGCAATTACCGACCTGGAATTGATGCAGTACATCCCCGGCCCTGACTTTCCCACCGGAGGGCAAATTCTGGGTAGAGGCGGCATTCGCGATGCTTACACCACCGGGCGCGGTTCGATTACAATGCGCGGAGTCGCCGGCATTGAAACCATCGAACATCCCGGCCGCCCCGACAAAGAAGCAATTATTATCACCGAATTGCCTTACCAAACAAACAAGGCAGCGCTAATTGAGAAAATTGCCGAACTTGTCAACGACAAAAGATTAGATGGAATTTCCGACATTCGCGACGAAAGCGATAGAGACGGAATGCGCATCGTGATCGAACTCAAGCGCGACGCCTATCCCCGCGTCGTCCTCAACAACCTCTACAAACAAACACCCCTCCAAGCCAACTTTGGAGCCAATATGTTAGCGCTAGTAAACGGGGAACCCCAACTACTTACGCTCTCCCAATTCCTCAATGTCTTCCTAGACTTCCGCATTGAGACAATTACTCGCCGGACTCAATACGAACTCCGCAAAGCAGAAGAACGCGACCACCTTCTGCAAGGTTTATTAATTGCCCTAGACAACTTAGATGCAATTATTCACCTAATTCGCGCCGCTGCCGACTCCGCTGCAGCGAAACAAGAATTAATGGATAATTACGGTCTTTCCGAACAGCAATCTGACGCAATTCTGCAAATGCAGCTCCGGCGTTTGACAGCATTAGAAGCGCAAAAAATTCAGCAAGAACACGAAGAACTGCGAGCTAAAATCGCAGATTTGGAAGATATCTTAGCGCGCCGGGAACGCATCTTAGAAATCGCCGAGTTTGAAGCTGTCGAAATCCAAACCAAAATCGCCACTCCTAGACGCAGCGTCATCGAACACGCCGAAGGAGAAATCGATGAAAGAGATTTAATTGCCAACGAACAAGCAATTATTCTGATCACCGAGCAAGGCTACATCAAGCGGATGCCTGTCAGCACTTTCGAGGCCCAAAGCCGCGCTACTCGCGGCAAAGCAGGCGCGAAAATGAAAGAAGACGATGGAGTAGAACATTTCCTTTCCTGCTGCGATCATGATAGCGTTTTGTTCTTCAGCGACAGGGGCGTAGTTTACTCTGTCAAAGCTTATCAAATCCCCATCTGTTCCCGCACTGCCCGCGGCACTCCCGTGGTGCAACTGCTGCCGATTCCTATAGAAGAAAAAATCACTTCTATGGTGTCAGTCACAGAATTTACCAGCGAAGAATACTTGGTAATGTTGACTCGCGGCGGCTACATCAAGAAAACCGCGCTCTCAGCTTTTGGCAACATCCGCACTAATGGATTAATCGCCATTTCTCTAGAAGAAGGCGACCAACTGCGCTGGGTGCGGAGAGCAAAAGTTGGCGACAGCATCATCATCGGTACGCGCCAAGGCATGGCAATTCATTTCCGCACCAATCACGAACAGTTGCGCCCAGTCGGCCGCGCGACGCGGGGTGTAAAATCAATGAAATTGCGATCGGGCGATGAGTTGATCAGCATGGACATATTGCCGAGCTCAATTGTTGCCGAAATTGCTGCATTGGAAACTGAAGACTCAGAATTTGAAGGGGCCGAAATTGCTCTGTTAGAAACTGAAGACTCGGAATTTGAAGGAGCAGAAATTGCTGAATTGGAAACAGAAGATGCGGAATTTGAAGACGAAGAATTAGAACTGCAAGCCGAGGAAATTGAAGGCGAAGATGCCGAAGACATTCCGACAGTTAGCAGCGAAGTTCCTTCGGTGTTGGTAATCACCACCAACGGCTACGGCAAGCGGGTTCCAGTTTCTCAATTCCGCCTACAAAGACGGGCGGGCAAGGGATTGACGGCTACTAAATTTAAGTCGAAAAAGGGTAAGGATCAGGTAGCTGCGCTGCGAATTGTCAACGAAGATGACGAGTTGATGATCATTACCAACCGAGGTATTATTATCCGTCAGGCTGTGAGTGCAATTTCTACTCAATCGCGCACAGCAACGGGTGTGCGGGTGCAGCGGTTGGACGAGGATGATTCGATCGTAGCTGTGGCTTTAGTGCCGCCTGCTGGTGAAGAATCGGCCGAAGAATCGGAATCTGAGGAAGTGGCAGAATAGTCGTTAATAGTTTGTAAGGTGCGCAACGCGCACCTTACTGCTGAATGGTAAAAATGCGATCGTTTGTAGGGTGATCCGTGGGTACCTTACTGCTGAATGGTAAAAATGCGATCGCCCCTACTCAGAAGTTTTCCCTCAAAAGTCAAAGCTTTTTTCCGGTGAGGTAATGATGAGTCAACTCCAAACCAAACTACTAACTGATACCTGGGTTACAGCGACTTGGGATGAATATATAGAAATTATTAAACAGCCGGAGTACGATCGAGCAAAATGCTACTACTATAAGGGACAGTTGAAAATTGAAATGGCAGCAGTCGGGCCAGATCGTGCTGATGACAACGGAATTATCGTCATCTTAATCAATTTATTTGGCATTGCTAAAGGTATAAAAATGAGACTGCTGGTCAACTGTAGCTACTCCAAAACGGGTGTCAGAGGCGCTCAACCTGATGCTTCTTACTACATCGGAGACCGGGTGCAAACGGCACCTCGCGGCAGTTCTGTCGTGAATTTGGATAGCATAGTTTACCCAGATTTAGCGATTGAAATTGCCGACAGTTCTCTCGTTGACGATTTGGGTACCAAAAGAATGATTTATGAAGAATTATGAGTGTCTGAATATTGGGTAGTAGACGTACAAAAAGCGCAAGTTATTGCTTTCAAAATAATTGCTAACCGGGGAAGCGAACGTCTCACGGAATCTCAAGTTTTGCCGGGGCTAAAAGTTGCTTTATTAGAGGAAGGTTTGCGCCGCAGTCGCCAGACAGACAATACAGAAGTAGGGAACTGGTTTTTAGAGGAAGTTCGCGGGAATCCTCAATAGTGCGATCGACTGCATTCTTTTGTTTAACTGGAGGCTAGAAACCCGGTTTCTACGAGTTTTGCGAACAGTCACGAGAAATATAGGAAGAAACAAACCGGGTTTCTGAGGTCTGCGTGTGTCCTGGACACGGCAATGCCATGTCCTGCGCTTGAATCGTTGACAATCGAGCCGATAATTGCTATAGCATAATAGAATCAAAAAGTTAATAGCAAAAGTCTGTAAAAATGCCTTATTTAACAGCAGCAAACGACATCAAAGCACTCATAGCTAAATTTGCCCAAGCTAAAATCCTGTGGGTGGATACAGAAATCGCTGACTATAAATCCAACCCCAGATTATCTCTGATTCAGGTGTTAGCTGACTCCACAGATTCCACGGGAGATGCCACTTTTCTACTAGATGTCTTGGATAAACCAGAATTGGCCAAAGATTTCATCAACCAAATCATGGTCAATCCAAATATTGAAAAAGTCTTGCACAACGCCAGCTATGACATCCGATTTCTAGGCAATGACGACGCTCAAAATGTCACTTGCACATTAAAAATGGCGAGAAAGATTCCAGCTTACATTCTGCCCTTACCTAATCGACAACTCAAAACTTTAATAGAAACACTTTGCGGCATTACTTATGTAGATAAAACAGAACAAAGCGGCGATTGGGCAAAGCGTCCCCTGACCCAGAAGCAGCTAGAATATGCCAAGATGGACGCGGTTTATTTAGCTGGAGTGCATCGCCGCCTGCTAGAAATCCTTGCCCAATGTTACCCCGAACCCGCAACAGAAAACTTGACAGCATTGGGCGAAAAATATCAGGAAATAGAATCTCAGTGGAAGCCGCTAGATTCAGAAATCGCTGAAGTGAAAGAACGCATTAAAGCAGGGATGCTAGCCCAAAATCTCAAAGACAGTTCTTATTTTGAGCTTTCCAGTTCGATAACGATGAAAGTTGATTTTATGACGCTGGCCAGACTGACGGAAACTGAGGGAATTGAGTTAAATTTTCCGGTAACGCTGACGAAAGAAATTCAAAAACAGTTAGGGGAACTCATCGCCGATCCATCTTTGGAAGTTGAGGATATTGCTAGTTGGCGGCTGAATTCTAATGTACAGCAACGGCGAAAATCTACTAAGAAAATTGCGCCGGAACCGGCTACCGAGGATTTAACAGCATTGGGGGAAAGGTACAAAGAAATTTTGCCTGCATGGAAGTTGCTGGATTCTGAAGTTGAGCATCTGAAAGAGCGCATTAAAAAAGCAATGTTGGTGCAAAATAAGGAAAATACTCCCGATTTTAAGTTATCCAGTTCCTCGATTTTGAAGGTAGATTTTGCTAGCTTGGCAAAACTTGCGCTATCGGTAGGAGTTGAGTTAGATTTTATGGTGACGCTGACTCAATACATCCAAAAGCGGTTAGGGGAAGCGATTAACAAAATTGATGTGCAAATTGAGTATATTACCAGTTGGCGGATGACGGCTAAAACTGTGGAAGATGAAGATGAAGAAATTCCGTTTTAACTATTAAAATATCACGTTTCCTCTCATTTTTTTGTGTTCTCTGGGGGCTGGGAGGGTGACAAAAAGGTCTAGGAACAAAAATGTAAAGCCGTGCTAGAAGCACGGGGTTTCCACCCACAATTTTCGATGAGCAGTCAGTAACTCTGTTATGGTTCGGGGTTGATCTCTGCCATCCGATCGCAACCTGTCGTGATGAGTTGGGTCTGGTTTAAGGGGCGGTTAGCCAGACCCAGAGACTAAAACTGGACTCAGCGACCCGTCAAAAGCTCTAACTTTTCGGGGTATCTCGCCCCTTGCACCGCGATCTTGGAGGCGGTGTCATCAATGTCACGCAGATCGTCGGGCGTGAGTTCGACTGAAACTGCCCCGATGTTTTCGTCCAAGCGATGCAGCTTGGTCGTACCTGGAATGGGTACGATCCACGGCTTCTGAGCCAGCAGCCAGGCAAGTGCGATCTGAGCGGGCGTTGCCTGCTTTTGTTCTGCAATACTGCCAAGCAGATCGATGAGGGCTTGATTCGCCTTGAGAGCCTCCGGTGTGAAGCGAGGCAGAGTGCTGCGGAAGTCGGAGCTGTCAAAGGTCGCGTTTTCGTCGATCTTGCCCGTGAGGAAGCCTTTGCCCAGGGGGCTGTACGGGACAAGTCCGATGCCAAGTTCCTCAAGGGTCGGTATCACTTCTGCTTCAGGCTTTCTCCACCACAGCGAGTATTCGCTCTGTAGAGCCGTGACTGGCACAACGGCGTGTGCGCGACGGATCGTTTGCACTCCGGCTTCAGAGAGTCCAAAATGCTTCACCTTACCTGACTGAATCAGTTCCTTCACCGCTCCTGCTACGTCTTCGATCGGCACGTTCGGATCGACCCGGTGCTGATAGAGGAGGTCGATCGCCTCCACCTTGAGCCGCTTGAGTGACCCCTCCACGGCTTCCTTGATATGCTCCGGTCGGCTATTGAGTCCGGGTGAACCCTTCATGCCGCGAGGATCGGAATTCGGACTGATGTCGAACCCAAATTTGGTGGCGATTACCACTTGGTCGCGGAAGGGAGCGAGGGCTTCACCCACCAGTTCTTCGTTTAAGTACGGGCCGTAGACTTCGGCGGTGTCAAAGAATGTTATTCCGCGATCGACGGCAGCCCCCAGAAGAGCAGTCATCTCCTGTTTGTCTTTGGGTGGGCCATAGGAAAAGCTCATTCCCATGCAGCCCAGCCCGATCGCCGAGACTTCCAGATTACTATTTCCAAGTTTGCGCTTTTGCATTGTTACTCCTTCGAGGTTCCACCTCGGTTATTCAGATTTAAGCGATGCCATATCGATCGAGAAGCGGTACTTCACATCTGATTTGAGGAGTCGATCGTAAGCTTCGTTGACCTTCTGGATGGGGATGACTTCAACATCGGCGGTGATGTTGTGTTCACCGCAAAAATCGAGCATTTCCTGGGTTTCGGCAATGCCGCCGATGTTAGAACCGGAGAGATTGCGCCGCCCCATAATCAGGCTGAATGCCGAGATCTCCAGGGGCTTTTCGGGTGCGCCAACCAGGGTGATGTTACCGTCGAGGCGGAGCAGGTTGAGATAGGCGTTGATGTCGTGCTTGGCTGAAACGGTGTCGAGGATGAAATCGAAGCTGCCAGCGTGCTTTTGCATTTCGTCGGCATTGCGGGAGACCACGACTTCGTGGGCACCGAGGCGGAGCGCATCTTCCGTCTTACCGGGCGAGGTGGTGAAGACGACGACATGAGCGCCGAAGGCACGAGCGAACTTCACGCCCATGTGTCCCAATCCTCCCAGACCGACCACGCCAACTTTCTTGCCCTCGGTAACGCCCCAGTGACGCAGGGGCGAGTAGGTAGTGATTCCCGCACAAAGCAGCGGAGCAGTCCCGGCGAGATCGAGGTTGGCGGGAACGCGCAGAACGAAGCGTTCATCGACGACGATGCTATCGGAGTAACCACCATAGGTGACACCTCCAAGGTGCTTGTCCGGGGAGTTGTAGGTGAGGGTTAGGTTCGGGCAGAACTGTTCAAGTCCAGTTTTGCAATTGGGACAGGTTCCATCCGAATCAACCATGCAGCCGACTCCTGCCAGATCACCAGGCTTGTACTTCGTCACTGCCGAGCCAACCTGAGTGACCCGTCCCACCATCTCATGACCGGGAACGATCGGGTAGACCGTGCCGCCGCCCCACTCGTTTCGCACCATGTGAAGATCGGAATGGCAGATGCCGCAGAAGAGGATTTCGATTTGAACGTCGTGTTCGGTTAGATCGCGCCGTGCGATTGTGTCGGAGGCTAGCGGTGATGTTGCACTGGCTGCGGAATAAGCTTTCGTGTTGTACATGGGTCGATGCTCCTATTTGTTTACTTTTGGTGCCTGGTATTGTTCGTCGCTGGCCTTTTCCATATCAGTCATCGCCGTTGGCGGTGAAGGTGACGATGGCGACAATGCTTTGTTGTCGTCGTGCGTTTAGGGTTCGATCGGGTTGGCGTCGAACATCACTGCACCGTTTGGCCGCCATCGATGACCATGGCGTGGCCGATCATAAAGGCAGCCGCGTCGGAGCACAGCCATAGGACAGCCTCCGCGATCTCCTCGGGCTTGCCCATCCGTCCGATCGGCTCCTCGGCAATCACCTTGGCGCGCCCTTCGTCCGTGGCGCCGATGGAACGAGCGATCATCGGGGTGTCGATGTAGCCGGGACAGACGGCGTTGACGCGGATGTTCTGCGCGGCGTAGTCGAGGGCCGCTGCCTTGGTCAGTCCGATCACGCCATGTTTCGCAGCGGTGTACGCGGGGCTGCCCTTGATGCCGATGATTCCTGCGCCCGAGGAGGTATTGACGATCGCGCCGCCTCCCTGCTTGAGGATCAGCGGGATCTCGTGCTTCATGCACAGGAAAACGCCGCGGAGGTTGATGTCGATAATCCGGTTCCACTCCTCCTCCTCGTACTCCGCAGTCGGAGCCGCCTTCCTCGGCTCGATGCCCGCGTTGTTGAAGGCGAAGTCCAGCCGCCCGAAAGCCTCAACGGTCTTGTCCAGAGCCGCCTTCACGTCCTCGGTTCGCGTCACATCGCACCTGACGGCGATCGCCCGACCGCCGAGTTCTTCGATCGTGTGAGCTGTTTCTTGATTGCCCTGTTCTGAGATGTCAGCGACCACCACGCTGGCACCTTCACGGGCAAACGCCAGCGCCGTAGCTCGACCGATGCCGCTCGCTCCTCCGGTCACAAACGCAACCTTTGCTGTGTAGCTGCCATTCTCGTTCGTTGTCATTTTTTACTCCTTTGCGTGTTGCCCATTAGGGAAGTCTTTATTGGAACTTCCTTTTCTTACTCGATCGGCTCCACTGTTGCTTTTACAGAGCCAGGTACATTGAATGCTTCTACGCCAGCATCGATCTTGCCGATCGCGATGATGCCGGGGTCAGGGATTGGTTGTTCGTCGTGGCGATAATAAATAGCCACATCAGGACCGGGAGACCAGTAAATGATGTCTCCAACTTCATAGGTTTTGGTTCGCTCACCCTCCTCCGAAATTGCTCTCGGCAGGCGGGCAAACTTTTCTCTTCCAAACAAATCGTTCATCGTCAGCGTTAATGGCAGCAGGGAAACAAAATCCCGAGTGGTTTTACTGTCGATCAACGTGGCTGTAACGGCTTTGTCTCCGACCTTGATGATTATCTTCATACTGCTTGCCTGCTTGGTTGATAGGTCAGTCGGCAGTTTCGACGAGGCACTGCTAGGCATCCTGTTGTCGGCACGGCAGGCTGAGTAACTCAGGGACATCGTTAGGGCGAGAACCAAAATCAGCATTCTCTTCTGGCAGTTTCTCCCCTTGAGGGGAAACCATTTCAAAACGATTAAGATCTTCCTGCGTACTCCTCGTCGCTGACCTGTTCCATCCAGTCCACGGGTTTGCCGTCGAGCCATTCCTGAATGGCGATGTGCGTCATTGCCGTGGTTGCCGTGGCACCATGCCAATGTTTCTCACCCGGCTCGAACCAGATCGCATCCCCCGGACGAATTTGCTCGATCGAGCCGCCCCAGCGCTGTGCAAGACCGCAGCCAGCCGTGACAATTAGGGTCTGTCCCAACGGGTGGGTGTGCCATGCTGTCCGAGCACCAGGCTCGAACGTGACGCTGGCACCAGACGTGCGTGCTGGTTCGTGCGCCTCGAACAGGGGGTCAATGCGGACAGTGCCGGTAAAATACTCAGCCAGTCCTTTGGCCGAAGGCTGTGAGCCACTTCGTTTAATATCCATTTCTTAATTCCTTTACTTGATGCCATTTCGGTGGCTGTCCCAATCGTAGAAATTGAGCACTAATCGCTTCTCTATCAATAGGGATGCATTTTTTAAGAAGCAAGGTTAGCTTTGAGGACATTTTGGTTGTCACTCAGCAGGTTTGTTGCCCAATCAAAACTGAGTTTTCTCTTGTATAAAAATCCAGACGCTTGCAATTCGCCGGAATCGTTTTTCATTGCTTTAGCCTCATTCTAAGAATCCTCTAGGGCAAGCAATAGAACGATCGTCTAAGATTGTTGTACAATCCTGCAAACTTAGAAATGAACGCTGCCAAAACGACTGAAAAGTCCGCTAGGTCGTTAATGAACGACCAGCAGGCAAAGCGCGAGGCAGATAGAGTGCAAGCCCACAGAAACGAACTGACGAATAGCCGATTGCACAGGCTATTCGTCAGGATGGGAAAATTGAGCCGCTGAAAGGATTGCACTTCAACCGATCCTCCTCACCTTCGGAATGCGTTGATAGTGTCTCTTTCCTTGCCTTCTGTGCGATCGCCCAGGGCAGCAAAGAAGTGCTTCTGGGCAGCGCGATCGCGCTTCAGTACGACCCGATGCATTATCTCTGGAGTTTAGACTAGGCAGCAAGAAAAGACTCAGCAAAGCTGAGTTGAAAATAAACAGACTTCAGATCTGAAAATC